>DATKUQ010000170.1:0-5029 GCA_035530495.1 Burkholderiales bacterium | reverse complement strand
CCACCAGGTTGAGGTTGCGGAAGAGCCAGGCGTGCTGGTCGGAATAGCGGAAGGACACCGCCTGGATGTCGATGCGCCCGCCACGGCCGTCAGCATCGGGCGAGCGCTGCGGCACCAGCGCGTAGGGTTCGGCGGGCGTGTCCATCACGTCGCCCAGGCGCTTGACCGAGATGTTGGCCTGCTGGAACTGCTGCCACAGGCCGACCAGGCGCAGCATCGGCTGGCTCATGCGGCTGGCGAACATCTGGAACGCGACCAGCATGCCGACGGTGAAGGTGGCCGCGCCGGCAGCGGCATTCGCAGCGCTGTCGATTACCAGCAGCGCGCCCATGGTGAGGATGGCGAGCGTCATCACCTGCTCCAGTGCGTTGGCGATGACGTTGTAGCTGTTGGCGAGCTGCTTGGTCTCGAAGCCGGCGGCGAGGTATTGCGCGAGCTGGTCGCCGTAGCGCGCTTCGAGCACCGGCTCCATCTGCAGCGACTTCACCGTGGCCATGCCGGAGACGTATTCGGTCACGAAGGCCTGATTGCGCGCGCCGACGAGGAACTGCTTGTTGAGCTTCATGCGGAAGATCGGCGACACCGCGAGGCTGATGGCCGCGATCAGCGCCAGGATCGCGAGCGCGATCAGGCTCAGCTCCCAGCTGTACCAGAACATCACCCCAAGGAAGATGAACAGGAACGGGCAGTCGAGCAACAGCGTCACCGCCGCGCCGGCGACGAACTCGCGGATCTGCTCCACCCCGTGCAGCCGCGCGACCAGCACGCCGGTCTGGCGGTGCTCAAAGTAAGGCAGCGGCAGGCGAAAGAGATGCCTAAACACCGTCTGCCCCAGCACCGCGTCGACGCGGTTGCCGGTGTGCAGCACCAGGTACTGGCGCATCCATGTCATGACCGCCGAGAACAGCATGAACATGGCGAGCCCGATGCCCACCGCCCACAGGGTGTTGCGCGTGTGGTGCACGACGATCTTGTCGATCACCACCTGGGTGAAGAGCGGCGTGGCAAGGGCCACCAGTTGGATCGCGAGCGAGGCGGCGAGCACTTCGCGCCAGATCTTCTTGTGCTTGAGCAGTTCGGGGATGAACCACTTGAAGCCGAACGGCTCTTTGGCGGCGGGCAGGTCCTCGTCCGCCGCCTGCGCGCTCGAACGGGCGAAGAGCATGATCTGCGGCTCCAGGCGCGAGGCGAATTCAGCTAAGGGCAAAGTCAGCGGGGCGCTCGCGCCGGGTTCGAAGTAAAGCAGCTCACTGTCGCTGGCGCGCACCAGCAGCGCGGGCCTGGACTGCGGCGCTGCGGCGCCGGCGTCGGTGGCCGGCGGCACCGCCTCGGCGGCGGGCGACGGCTTGAGGAACATCACACAGGGCAGCGGCAGCGCGGCGAGCTCTTTCGGGCTAACGGTTCTTTCGCCGACCTTGAAGTCTAGCGCCTTGGCTGCGCCGAGCAGCGTGTCGCGGTCGTAGGGCGGCGGGAACTGTTGCTGCAGCAGGGCAGGGGCAAACGGGATGCGGTAGAGCTGGCACAGGCTGCCCAAGACCCACATGAAATCCTGCCCCGACAGCCTTCCCGACGCCGCCATGAGACGTCTCTCCCTCTTCTCTTTACTGCCCCTTCACACTGGCCCCTGCCCTGCATCGCAGGGCAATTCGCCATGTTGCTTTTTTTGGATGGCGTATCGGTTGCGCCGAGGTCCAACATCGTTCCCGAGCAAGCCGCCGGCGTCCCAGTCCCATTGTGTCCGGTACGCGGCGGCCGATTGCTGCGTTTTGCTCAGCTGGCGCTGGAACAAAACACGATTTGACAATAAGGGAAAACCCTTATTAGGGCAAGCGGGAAATTGGGAGAAGCGGCGGTTTGTAACTAATGGCCTAGGCCATTTGGCCTATTGCAAGCTATTTGCCTCCCGTGAAGCGCTCGGATAAGCGGTTCACTTGCGTCTTCGCCGCGGTAACGCAGCTTAGACTTGGCGTTCAGGGAAGATTCGACCCCGCCGGTAGACTGTCGATACAAGGTGCCAGGCTGTTGTAGGATAGCGCCAGTACCTCGAACCAAGCAGGCAATGGAGACCGCTCATGAACCAGCAAACGCTATGTAAACTTACCGACCTGGCCGCCGCGGTGCCCGACGGCGCCAAACTCGTGGTCCCGGCCGACAATTGCGGCGTGGCCATGGCTGCAACGCGCGAACTGGTGCGCCGCGGGGTGCGCGGCTTGCACCTGGTGTGCGTACCGGTCGGCGGGCTGCAGGCCGAGATCCTGATCGGCGCCGGCGCGATCGCGACGCTGGAGACCGCGGCGATTACGCTGGGCGAGTTCGGGCCGGCGCACCGTTTCATCGATGCCTTGCGCCACCGCCGCATCCGCATGCTAGATTCGACCTGCCCGGCGGTGCATGCGGCGCTGCAGGCCGGGCAGAAGGGTCTGCCCTTCATTCCACTGCGCGGGCTGATCGGCAGCGATCTCATCGCCTCGCGCCCCGACTGGAAAGTGATCGACAATCCGTTTCAGCCGGGCGATGCGATCGCGGTGCTGCCCGCGATCAACCCGGACATCGCGCTGTTCCACGCGCCGCTCGCGGATCGCTCGGGCAATGTGTATATAGGCCGCAGACGCGAGCTGCTGACCATGGCGCATGCGGCGAAGCAGACTTTCGTCACGGTCGAGGCGATCAGCGAGCAGGACCTGTTCGACGATCCAAAACTGGTTCCCGGCGTGGTACCGGCGATTTACGTCAGCCGCATCGCCCTCGCCAAGCACGGCGCCTGGCCGGTCGGCCTGCCCGGGGACTACGGTTCGGACGACGCGGCGCTCAGCCGCTACGTGCAGAGCGCCAAGACCGAAGAGGGCTTCCGACGCTTTCTCGATGAGTGGTTGGGCGTATCGGCGGTGGCGGTATGAATCGCAAGGGAAACGACGCCACGAGCCTCCCCTATAGCCGTGCCGAACTGCTGGTCGCGGTGATCGCGCGCCTGCTCGAGGGCTGCCGCCACGTCACCGTCGGTGCGTCCTCCCCCATTCCCGGCGCTGCGGCGCTGCTGCAGCGGGAACTCACCCGAGGCGCGATGCGCGTCACCATCCTCGGCTCCAATCGCTACAACGCCTACACCAACGGCGGCGTCGAGACGTTCGACATGGCGGCGCAGGGCCGCATCGACGCCTTCTTTCTCGGCGGCGGACAGATAGACGGCCAGGGCAACATCAATCTCGTGGGCACCGGAACCTATCCCGCCAGCGAGGTGCGCTGGCCCGGCTCGTTCGGTTCGGCCTATCTTTATTACTTGGTGCCGAAAGTGATCCTGTTCCGCGAGGAGCATTCGCGGCGGGTGCTGGTGCCCAAGGTGGATTTCATCAGCGCGCCGGGTGTGAGCGCTCCCGGGGTCTATCGGCCGGGCGGTCCTTACGGCCTGCTCACCGGGCTCGCCTGGTTTTCCTTCGACAAGCACAAACAGCGCTTCCGCCTGGAAAGGGTGCACCCGGGGCACAGCGTCGAGGAAATCCGCGACCAGACCGGCTTCGAGTTCGACAGCTCGGACAAGGTGCCCTTCACTGCCGCCCCCGAAGACGCAATATTGGCGCTGATCCGCAGCCGCATCCGCAAGGAAATCGCCGAAACCTATCCGCGCTTTGCCTCGACCTTCGCCCACTGAGGCGGAACCATGGACGATCACACGCAACGAGGAAGGCATGCTGTCTGAGCACGATGTCTCATTGGTCCCGCGCCGGGTCATCCTGGCGCTGCTCCTGGGCGCCCTCTTCATTATGGGCTATCTGGTCCTCGGCTGGTTCATCGCGCCGGCGGTTTGGGCCGCCATCCTCGCCTACGTCACTTGGCCCGCCTATGAGCGACTGCGTCGGCTCATGCGCGGCTACGCCATGGGCAGCGCGTTGGTGATGACCTTGCTGCTGACGACCGCGTTCGTGCTGCCGTTGTTGTGGCTCATATTCCTGTTGCAGCGCGAATTCGTCCTTGCGTACCAGGCCGCCTCGGCCTACATGGCAGAAGGCCCGCACCGGCTGCCGGAATTCTTCCTGAACCTGCCATGGATAGGCGAACGGCTACAGGATTCTCTCGACCAGTTTTCCGCCGATCCCACTGCGCTGCGCGCCCAGCTGGCAATTTGGGTGCAGCAATGGCAAGGCCAGCTCGGCGACCTGGTTGGCGGTGTCGGGCGCAATGCGGTCCGACTCGGTTTCGCCCTGCTCACGGTCGTGTTCGTCTATCGCGACGGGGATAGCCTGCTCGACCAGGTGCGGCGGGTGTTGCGGCGCTTCCTCGGCGCGCGCGTCGACGGCTACATCGTCGCCATCGGCAACACCACCAAAGCGGTGCTCTACGGCCTGGTGCTGACGGCATTGGCGCAGGGTCTGCTCTCGGGTCTGGGCTACTGGGCCGCCGGCGTGCGCGCGCCGGTGCTGTTCGGCGCGTTTACCGCGCTGGTCGCGCTGATGCCTTTCGGCACGCCCTTCGTCTGGGGCGCCCTGGGCTTGTGGCTGCTGTTCACCGGCAACACGCTCGCGGGCGTGGGACTGCTGCTATGGGGCGGGCTGGTGGTCAGTTCGGTGGACAACCTGATACGGCCACTGGTGATCAGCAGTGCCACTCAGATTCCGTTTCTGCTGGTGATGTTCGGCGTCATCGGCGGCCTCGCCGCTTTCGGTCTGATCGGCATGTTCGTCGGGCCGGTGGTCGTCGCGGTGCTGCTGGCGCTGTGGCGCGAATGGCTGGAAGAGCGGGCACCGGCCGCGCCGGACGCGCCGCCTGCGAGCTGAGCCGGCTGGCGGCAGTGCGGGTTTTATCCGTCGCGGCCTTTCATCATGCGCAGCGGAGTGTAGACCAGCACGACATCGCCCTTCTGATTGATTACCTGATTTTCGCTGCGCACCAGCCCGCGGTTGCCTTTGGAAGTCGCGCGCAGCTCGCTGATGCGGCATTCGACGTGAATGGTGTCGCCGACGAAGGTCGGGCCTTTGACATCCAGTGTCGCGTTCAGGAAAGCCAGCCCCGTGCCCTGCATCATCGGCAGCAACAG
>DATKUQ010000169.1:0-7700 GCA_035530495.1 Burkholderiales bacterium | reverse complement strand
CATTACGGCCTCGCGGGTCTGCGCGAGCAGGCACAGCTGATCGGTGCGACGCTGACGATCGACAGCGCGCCGCAACGCGGCACTACCGTCAGCGTTGCGCTGGCGCCGGAAGCGGATGCGTGACCGCGCTTACGTCCGATTTGGCGGACCGCTGCGGCGCCCGTACGGCGCTGCCCGCGTACGCGCCTGGCACCGCCACTGTGGTGAGCCTACAATAAACATCGGCCTGCAATTTCTGCTGGCCCGGATTCAGCATCGTCCGCCTACGATTCGTCCACGCGCGCGCCAATGATTTCCTACTTTCCAATCACGCTTTCATTGTTCCTGATTCTGGCCGGAATGCTGTTTCTGCTGCTAATTATGGTCCTGCTGGACATACTGAACTACGCCCACGTCAAGATGGGAATCGCCCCTAAGTACGTGTTCGCGGTGCTGTTCCTTTCGCTCGCGGGCAGCTATATCAATATTCCAATCATGCGCTTTCCCCAGGTGCGGGTCGTCAGTGAGCAGGAAATCATTTATTTCGGCATTCGCTATGTCCTGCCGGTAGTGCGCGACTGGCCGGGAACGATACTGGCGGTCAACCTGGGCGGCGCCGTCGTCCCCCTGCTGACCTCCCTCTATTTGCTGATCAAGAACCGCCTGTGGGGACGCGGAATCCTGGGCACTGCAATCGTCGCCGCCGTCTGCCACGCGCTTGCGCACGAAGTCCCAGGGATGGGAATCGCGATTCCGGTTTTCATTCCGCCGTTGGCGGCGACAGCGGTCGCGTTGATTTTGTCGCGCCAACAGGTAGCGCCGCTCGCGTATATCAGCGGCAGCCTGGGCACGCTGATCGGCGCGGATCTGCTCAACCTCGACAGGATTCAGAGCCTGGGCACGCCGATCGCGTCTATCGGAGGATCGGGGACTTTCGACGGGATCTTCATCACCGGACTGATGGCGGTGCTGTTCGCGATCCTTGCCACCCGTTTGACCGAGATGGAAGATGAGCCGAAGCGGTCCGCTGACTGATCACGATCAGCGTGCCAAGCCGGAATTCGACGGCCGGCGCTCAAAAAGCAACAGACCCTGGGCCTTGATCGGCTGGCTGAGTTCGTCCCAGTCGCCATGGTTGCCCTCCCAAACCGACCGCCGAACGTTCGCCGCTCATCCTCGATGAGCCGCGTGCCCCGCCTTGAAGCGGATTGGCAGCGCTGCCGCAGGAGCGGCACGCAGCGCTTCGGCGCGCGGCAGCGAGCGTACGGCTAGAGCTGATTACCCGGCGGCGACGAAGGGTGGATGTAAGCCCAACCCTCGCCTTCGCGGATCGTGATCTCGCCCATCCCCGAGGGCACGATGCGGATGAAGCTGTAGAGGTCGCGCCGGTCGATGTGCAGCTCGCGCAGCGTATTGGAGCACTGCGCAAGCTCGACGCCGTCGGCCTGCAGCGCGCGCAGCCTCTTCTCGAAGCCGTTGTTCTTGGCATAGACGGCGAAACCCTTGCTGTTGGCGAGCAGCTCGATGTGCAGCGTCCGGCCCTTGAAGCGAGGGTCGTGGAGCATGTTCTCGACGTTGTTGAGGGTCTTCTTTATCGTCGCCTGGTCGCCGCGGTCGATGTGGAAGATGACCCCGTACTCGGACTTCGTCGGCTGGGCGCCGCCCCCGGGCGATGCAACCGCCTGCCCCGAAAGAAATACCGTAGTGCCCAGCAACGATGCGAGAATCCAGCCCATCCTTTTCATCGTAGTCACGTTCGTCCCCTCCTTTGTCTTTGTAATTGCAACGTCAACCGGCCTGCTGCTCTCTGTCGCGCGACCCGAAAGGCGAGCGTTGCCAAGCCGGAATTCGACGGCCGGCGCTCAAAGAGTAACAGGCCCTAGGCTTTGATCGGCTGGCTGAGCTCGTCCCAATCGCCCTGGTTGTCCTCCCAGTGCACCTTGACCATGTCGCCGTCCTTGCCGCCCTTTACCTTCAGGCCCAGAAACGGATCGTCCGACGAGCCTATGCTGAGGTTGCCCGTGAAGACCGCCTTGTCGTTGAGCGACACGGTAACGGTCTTGACGAAGTGCTGCGGCTTCTTGAGCTCGAACTGCTTGGTCTTCTTGTTGCGCACCAGCCCGGGGACGATCTTGTAGTGGATCAATGCCAGGATCTCGGTCACCCCGCCGCTCGTGCGGGCCCGCATCCGGATCGTATCTTTCTTGCGTGCCATGTCGTTCTCCTTATCCGCCGCAGCCACCGATGGTGACCTTGATCAGGGCCTTGCCGCCGTAGAGCTTGCCGTCGGCGGTCTTCGCCACGCCCATGACCTCCTGCGTCTCGGCCAAGCGAATGCGCGTCGAAACGTAGGCCAGCACCCCCTCGCCGAACTCGAACTCGGAGTTGAGCGGGAACGGGTTCTTCTCGGCGAACAGGCTGATCTTGACGACGTTGGGCAGATCGGACTCGATGCTCACCGGCACCACGGCGCCGTTCTCGGCGATGTCCGGGGCGGTGATCGTGACGTGCCCCATCTCGATGGCTTCGCCGCCCTCGGCGAGCTTGATGGCGTCTTTCTGGTCGTGTGCGCTGAAGGCCTCGGCGGGCCACTCGGCCAGCGCGGTCTCGGGCAGCAGGCCCGCTCCCAGCGCGAGGCCCAGCGTGCCGAGTGAAGCGGCACCTTTCAGCAGATATCTGCGGCGCGGATCCATGGTTGGTGACTCTCCTCTCCTTTAGTGTTTCTTAGGGGCTGCGATGACGCTCTGTGCTTTCGCGTGGCTGGGCTACCAGCCCGCGCCGCACGCCATCACAACATAAAGATTCGGCAGGGTGCCGTTTTATTCCCTAGGCCTCGACGTAGACCCAGCCCTCGTTCAGTCGCTTGACGACCTCCTGCACCGCCGAGTGCGCGACGTCCACTCCTTTGAGCAGCGTCAGCGGCCGCCCCTGCTCATCCAGCGCCTGCAGGGTGGCACCACAGGCCACGACGCGCAGATTGGGGTAGCGCTGCATGAGCTGCGCGAACGCGTCGCTATAGGGAAAGAAGTCGGTGCGCAGGAACTGCAGCGCCATGCCGTTGACGACGACCTCCACCTTGAGCCCGCTGCCGCGGTAGCGCTCGAGCAGTTCGCGCGCCCGCTCCAGAGTAGTGTTCACGTCCCGGCCCTGAAACGACGCCAGGTGCAGCAGCACGCCGGGGGCGGAAACGGGCGCTCCGAGCTGCACCCCGCCCAGCGTTGCGAGGTACTGCCCGAGCGAACCGCCGTCGCCATGCACCCGCCCGCCGCCGTCGCCACGCGCCAGCCAGCCGCCACCGAACGACGCCGCGATCAGCATCAGCGCCAGGGCCGCGCCGCACGCGCGCCGCAGGGAAGTGCGGCCGGCACTGCGCAGCGCGGCAGCCGTTCGACGCGGTGCGCCGGGCGGCTGCTCGAAAGCCAGGCGCACCAGCTCCTTCAATTCGGCGAGCTCGGCCACTTCCCGGCTGCGCACCGGGTTGCGCACCAACTCCTCGAGCAGCGCGGCGCGTTCATAGGAATCGAGCTCGCCGTCGATGTAGGCATTGGCGCGAAGCTCGTCGTGCGTGGGGGAGGACATGCTTCAACTCTCCTTTCAACTCTCCTGCGCGACCAGGCGCAGCCGCGGCTGCGGCCGCTCGTCCGTCGCGTGCGCCTCGAGCAGCGCGCGCAGCGTCTGGCGCGCACGGTAAAGGCGGCTCATCACGGTGCCGATCGGGACCTCGAGGATCTCGGCAACCTCGGCGTAGCTGCTGCCGTTCAAGTCCACCAGTGTGATCACCTGGCGTTGCCCGAGCGGCAGCTGGCAGATCGCGTCGCGCACCTGGCGGACGATCTCATTGCGCTCGCTCGCGCTCTCGGTGGATTCGATGCACTCGACCAGGTCGTGGTGCTCCAACACGATCTCCTCCAGCGGCTCGTTGGGCCGCCGCGCGCGCAGGTGGCTGAGGAAGCAGTTATGCAGAATCGCATACAGCCAGCCCCGGAACTTCTCCGGCTCCTTGAGCTGATCGAGCCGACTGAGCGCCTTGAGCATCGCTTCCTGCGACAGGTCGGCGGCAAGCGCGGCATCGCAGCACCAGCTATAGGCCATGCGGTACAGACTGCGGTGCTCAGCGGCCAGCAACTGCGCCAGCTCCGAGTCCGGGTTGCGATCATCCATCCTTCTGCCTCCTCGCGGTAGATATGGTTTTAGCTTTTTTTATTTAGTTAGACGCTGCGCACGGCCCGGATATTCCCGCCGCAGCGCAGCATCACCTTCTTTTTCGGGCGGGGGGAATACTATGGGCTGCCCGCCCGTCTTTATGGGTAAGCCAACTCTTTTGCGGTCCACGCCCCCACCATTATGATACAGTCCCGCCGCGACTTCCTGCGCAGCCTCGCCTTGGCGAGCGCGGCCGGATTCCCCGCCGCACGCCTGCTTGCCGCGAGCGCCACGCCCGAAGACCCTTACCAGGTCCCCGACTACGGCAACGTGACGCTGCTGCACTTCACCGACACGCACGCCCAATTGAACCCCGTGTGGTGGCGCGAGCCCGACACCAACATCGGCGTGGGCGAAGCGCGCGGGCGCCCCCCGCATATTACCGGACTCCAGGCCGCGCGCTACTACGGCGTCGCGCCCGGCAGCGCCCAGGCCTATGCGGTGGACTGCCTGGATTTCGCCGAGCTTGCGCAGCGCTACGGCCGCGTCGGCGGCTTCGCCCACATCGCTGCGCTGGTCAAGCGCTACCGCGCCGAGCGGCCCGGCAAGGTGCTGCTGCTCGACGGCGGCGACACCTGGCAGGGGTCGGCGACCGCGCTGTGGACCCAGGGCGCAGACATGGTCGGCGCGCAGAACCTGCTCGGCGTCGACGCCATGGTCGGACACTGGGACTTCACCTACGGCGAAAAGCGCGTCGAGCAGATCGTCAAGCATGAGTTGCGCTTTCCGTTCCTGTCGCAGAACGTCTTCAGCCAACCCTGGGGCGACCCTGTGTTTCCGCCCTACGTGATGCGCGAAGTCGGCGGTCGCGCGATCGCGGTCATCGGCCAGTCTTTTCCCTACACCCCGATCGCCAACCCCAGGTACCTGATTCCGAACTGGGGCTTCGGCATCCACGCGCCCCACCTGCAGAAGATGGTCGACGAGTGCCGGCAGAAGCACCACGCCGACTGCGTCGTCCTGCTGTCGCACAACGGCGCCGACGTCGACATCAAGCTCGCCCGCCAGGTGAAAGGCATCGACATCATCCTCGGCGGGCACACCCACGACATGATGGGTCCGCGGCCCTACGAGGTCGGCGGCACCGTGATCATCAACACTTCCACCAACGGCAAGGTGCTGGCGCGCTTCGACCTCGACGTCGGCAAGGGCCGCCTGAACGGCTACCGCCTGCACTACCTGCCGGTGCTCTCGAGCCTCATCGCCGCCGACCCCGAGATGGCCGCCTATATCGAAAAGGTGCGCGCGCCCTACGCTGCCAAGCTCGCCGAGCCGCTCGCGGTCACCGAGAGCCTGCTGTACCGGCGCGGCAATTTCAACGGGCCCCTGGACCAGCTGCTGGTGCAGGCGCTGATGGAGGAGAAGGACTGCGAGGCGGCGTTCTCGCCGGGCTTTCGCTGGGGCCCGTGCAAGCTGCCGGGCGAAACCATCACCTTCGAGGACGTCATGGCGCAGACCGCGATCACCTATCCGCAGGTGACCGTGAGTCACTACACCGGCGCGCAGGTGAAAAGCATCATGGAGCAGGTCGCCGACAACCTGTACAACAAGGACCCGTACTACGTGCAGGGCGGCGACATGGTACGCGTGGGCAACGTCCAATACGTCATGGACCCCGACGCGGGCTACCCGAACTACATCCGCGATCTGCGCATCGGCGGCAAACCGGTCGACCCGAAGCGCAAGTACAAGTTCGCCGGCTGGGCCGCGGTGGCGGCGCCGATCGAAGGCGAGCCCGTCTGGGAAGTGTACGCGCGCTGGCTCAGGCGCAAAAAGCGCGTGCGCGTGGACCATCTCGACCTGCCGCGCCTCGCCGGCGACATGCAGGGCAACCCCGGCATCGCCTATCCAAAAACCTACGGAATCTGACCCGTCCACCCCTGACTGCCCAACCATTTGTCCATGCGCAGGAGCGCCAACATGAAATACATTTTCAAGTTCCTTCTCGTCGCGGCGGCGCTGCTGTTCGCCAACGCCTATGCGCCCGGGGCCGCGGCCGCACCGCTCGGCGACGCCGACGCGCTGCGCGGCCAACACGAGGCCAAGGCAGTGTTCATGATCAACGTAGACGACCCGCGCAAGCTCGGCCACGTCCTCAAGGTGATCGAGGAGACCGACAGCGGACTCGCCAAACAGAAGGTGAAGCCCCATCTCGTCGTCGTGGTGATCGGCCCTGCGGTCGCCTTCCTGACCAAGGACCGGCGCGGCATCCCGTACATGGAGCAAGCGGCCGTCGCCCACGCCCAGGCAGCCCTCGGCAAGCTCGACGCCATGGGCGTGCGGCTCGAAGCCTGCGGCGTGGCCTTGAAGGGCATGGACCTCAAGCCCGAGGACGTCATTCCGGTCGTGCATCCGGTCGGCAACGGCTACATCTCGGCGATCGGCTACCAAGCGCAAGGCTATGGGCTGGTGCCGGTATATTGAAGGGGCGGACGCAAATTTGACGGCGGACACGTGACGAGGCGAACGCAGAGCGCCTGGCGGGCGCTGCAAACGGGCAACACAAACTACTATTAACTATTCAGAAGGAGGAGACACATGTCAGCAAAACCCTGGACCCGATTCGCCGCCGCCGCGGCGCTTACCGCCGGATTCGCCATCGCCTTGCCGGCCCAGGCCGAGCACTGGGAGATACAGAAGCACTGGAACTACGACAAGATCGCATACATCCATGACCTGCCGTTCGCCGAGAAAAAGATCGTGCTACAGGTGTCGCAGGGCGACAAGGAGCGCTGGGGCCTGGCGCTCAACAATGCGGCCAACCTGCTCCAGTACTGGGGGCAAGGCAAGGTTAGAGTCGTATTGGTCGCCTACGGACCTGGGCTGGGCATGCTGCTGGCGAACTCGCCGGTCGCCAAGCGCATCCAGAGCCTCGACGCCGAGGGCGTCGAGTTCGACGCCTGCTACCAGACGATGCTGGGCATGAAGCACAAGACCGGCAAGCTGCCCAAGCTGGTGCCGCAGGCCGCGGTGGTCCCCGGGGGCATCGTGCGGCTGATGCAGCTGCAGGAGGACCACTTCGACTACGTGAAACCCTGAAGCGGCGCCGCGCGCGAGCGAACATGGCCTGTCACCGGCGACTGAAGCTCCTGGTCGCGGCGCTCGCCCTGGCGAGCCCTTGGGCGCTCGCCGGGGACTTGCCGAACTTCCCGGGGCTGCTTTCGATCCCGGTCCCCAAGCAATACGGCTACGGCGGCTATTTCGCGCAGCACCAGCCGGTGAAGATCGTATTCGGCGTCAGTGATCCGGGCGGGCAGCTCAAGGAGACGCTCGCCAACGCGGCTTACGTGATCCGCGACCTCAAGTCGCGCGGGGCCGCGTACAGCATCCAGGTCGTGCTGTACGGGAACGCGGTGCGGGCGGCGGACGCGTTCGGCCAGCGCTACGCCGGCTACGGGCAGTTGCTCGAGGCGCTCGCGAAGCAGGGCGTGCAGTTTCGCGTCTGCTACAACTCGCTGGCGAGCCTGCATCAGGATCCGGCGAATGTTTACGATTACATGAAAGTGGTACCGGCGGGC
>DATKUQ010000168.1:0-6537 GCA_035530495.1 Burkholderiales bacterium | reverse complement strand
CCAGGGCCATCGGCACCTATCTGCAGAGCGGCAAGCAGAAGTGGCCGGTTACCCAGGAAGACGCCGATGCGTTTGCGCCGCCGCTTGCGCTCGGTGCCGCCGCGCCGACTGCCACAAATAGCGAGAATCAGCCATGACCTTGTGCCCGAAATGCCACCGCCCGATCGAAGGCGACGAAGCCTATATCTGCTGCGCCAACCTCGAGCTCAGCTGGAGGTGCAGCGCCTGTGGCAAGGTGAGCGAGGGCTTCGCTTTTCCGTATGGCATGTGCCCCTATTGCAAGGGCAGGCTCGAGCTGCTCGAGCGCATGCCGATCGACGACGAGAAAGGCCTGGACGCGATCCGCGCGGCGTTCGAAATCGAACTCGGCGGCCATGCCTTTTACCAGCGTGCCTCGCGCGATTCCAAGGATCCGGCGTTGCGCGAGCTGTTCGGCCGCTTTGCCGCGATGGAGCAGGAACACATGCAGATTCTGTCCAAGCGCTACCACGCGGATTTGCCGCAGTCCGGCGAGGACTTCCAGATCGACCATGCGGCGATATTCGCCGGCGTCGAGCGCAACCCCGAGGATCCGGCCAATCTGTTTCGCATCGCCATCGCGTTCGAGGAGCGCGCGGTGCAGTTCTTCAGCGAGCAGGGCGCAAAGGCCTCAGAGGGTTCGGTCGAGCGCGAGCTGTACAAGGAGCTCGCCGCGGAAGAGCGCGAGCACGTGGCGCTGCTGACCACGGAATACGGGCGCTGGAAGGCCGGCAAGGCCGGCTTGTTGTAGCGGCGTAAGCGCGGCGCGGTCGACAACTTGAGCGAAAGGAAACCATGAGCAAACATTTGGCTGTCCTCGAAGGCAACGAGGCCGCTGCGCGCATCGGCCACCTCACCAGCGAGGTGATCGCGATCTATCCGATCACGCCGTCCTCGGCCATGGGCGAGTTCGCCGACGCCTGGTCTGCTGCCGGAAAGAAGAATATCTGGGGCGCAGTGCCCGAGGTCATCGAAATGCAAAGCGAAGCCGGTGCCGCAGGCGCGGTGCACGGCTCGCTGCAGGCGGGCGCGCTGACGACGACGTTCACCTCATCGCAAGGCCTGCTGCTGATGATCCCGAATATGTTCAAGATCGCGGGCGAGCTCACGCCCGCGGTGTTCCATATCGCCGCACGCACCGTCGCCACGCATGCCTTGTCCATCTTCGGCGACCATAGCGACGTCATGGCCGCGCGCGTGACCGGCTGGGGCATGCTCGCTTCGGCCAGCGTGCAGGAAGCGCAGGACATGGCCATGATCGCCCAGATGGCGACGCTGCGCTCGCGCGTGCCGTTTATGCATTTTTTCGACGGATTTCGCACCAGCCACGAGGTCAACCGCCTGGAACTGCTGCCCGAGGAAGAAGTGCGCCAGCTCATCGACGACGATTTGGTCGCGGCGCATCGCGCACGCGCGCTCAACCCGGACAAGCCGGTGCTGCGCGGCTCGGCGCAGAATCCGGACGTGTTCTTCCAGGCGCGCGAGGCCTGCAATCCGTTCTATCTCGCATTGCCGGAGATCGTGCAGAAAAGCATGGAGCGCTTCGCCAAGCTCACCGGGCGCCGCTACCGGCCGTTCGACTACCAGGGCGCTCCCGATGCCGAGCGGGTGTTGGTGCAAATGGGCTCCGGCGTCGGCGCTTCCGGCGAAGCGGTTCTGGCGCTGGCCGCCCGCGGCGAGAAAGTGGGACTGGTGACGGTGCGGCTCTATCGGCCGTTCGACACCGAGGCTTTTGTCGCGTCATTGCCGCGCAGCGTGCGCGCCATCGCGGCACTCGACCGCACCAAGGAACCCGGCGCGGTGGGCGAGCCCTTGTACCAGGACATCGTCGCCGCCCTGGTCGAAGCCTGGCCGCGGGAGGCAGCGATGCCGCGGGTGATCGGCGGGCGCTATGGCTTGTCTTCCAAAGAGTACACGCCGGCCATGGCCAAGGCGGTCCTGGATGAACTCGCGCAGCAGCAGCCCAAGCGACATTTCACCGTCGGCATCGTCGATGATGTGACGCATCTGTCGCTGGCGGTGGACGACAGCTTCGACACCGAGGCCGAGGGCGTCACCCGCGCGGTGTTCTACGGCCTGGGCGCGGACGGCACCGTCGGCGCGACCAAGAACTCGGTGAAAATCATCGGCGAAAATACGCCGCTGCACGCGCAAGGCTATTTCGTCTATGACAGCAAGAAGTCCGGCGCGGTCACCATCTCGCATCTGCGTTTCGGGCCCAAGCCGATCGAGTCCACCTATCTGATCCGCGAGGCCGATTTCGTAGCCTGCCACCAGTTCGAGTTCATGGAGAAGCTCGATGTGCTCGCCCTGGCGCGCACCGGCGCCACGTTTTTGCTGAACAGCCCCTACGGGCCGGACGAGGTATGGGGCAAACTCCCGCGCGAGGCGCAGGAGCAGATACTCGCCAAGAAACTCAAGATGTACGTCGTCGACGCGCTCGCGGTGGCAAAGGAAGCGGGTCTTGCCGGCCGCATCAACACCGTCACCCAAGCCTGCTTCTTTGCCATATCGGGCATCCTGCCGCGCGAAGAGGCGATCAAGAAAATCAAGGACTCCATCCGCAAGACCTACGGCAAACGCGGCGAGACCGTGTTGAACCGCAACTTCGCCGCGGTGGACCAATCGCTCGCCGCGCTGCGCGAAGTGCCGGTGCCCGGCCGGGCCGATTCGGCGCTGCACCGCAGGCCGGTGGTGCCGCGCACGGCTCCGGACTTCGTGCAGCGCGTGACCGCGATGATGCTCGCCGGCAAGGGCGACCTGCTGCCGGTTTCGGCGCTGCCGGTCGACGGCACCTTCCCCACCGCGACTTCGCAGTGGGAAAAGCACAGCATCGCGCACGAGATCCCGATCTGGGATGCAGAAATCTGTACCCAATGCGCCTTGTGCCCGCTGATGTGCCCGCACGCTGCCATTCGCATGAACGTGTACAGGCCCGAGCAATTGAACGGGGCGCCGGCAGGCTTCAAGAGCGTGCCGTGGAGAAGCAAGGACGGCGACGGGCTCGAAGGCTGGGCTTACACGCTGCAGGTGGCGCCCGAAGACTGCACCGGCTGCGGCATCTGCGTGGACATCTGCCCGACGCGCAGCAAGGAGGAGGTCAAGCACAAAGCGATCAACATGGCGCCCAAGCTCGATCACCTCGAAGTGGAGCGCAGCAGCTACGAATTCTTCCTCACCCTGCCCGAGACGCGCCCGCCTTGGGACCGGATTGACCCGCTCAAGGGCTCGCAGTTGCGCCAGCCCCTGTTCGAGTACTCGGGCGCCTGCGCCGGTTGCGGCGAGACCCCGTATCTAAAGCTGCTGTCGCAGCTCTACGGCGACCACCTGCTGGTGGCCAATGCTACCGGCTGTTCCTCGATCTACGGCGGCAACCTGCCCTCCACACCGTGGGCGCAAAACCACGCCGGCCAGGGTCCTGCATGGGCAAACAGCCTGTTCGAGGACAATGCCGAGTTCGGGCTGGGCATGCGCCTCGCCCTGGATGCACAACGGGACCTGGCGCATGCGCTGGTGCGCGAGCTGCGCGCCGAGATCGGCGACGAGTTGTCCACGGCGCTGCTCGAAGCGCCGCAGGAGTCCGACGAGCAGATACGCAAGCAGCGCGATCGGGTAAACGAACTCAAGTCCATCCTGGCGCGGATCGGATCGGCGCGGGCACAGCAGCTGCTGGCGGCGTCCGACAACCTAGTGACGCGCAGCGTGTGGATCGTCGGCGGCGACGGTTGGGCCTACGACATCGGCTACGGCGGTCTCGACCATGTGCTCGCCTCGGGGCGCAATGTCAACATCCTGGTGCTCGACACCGAGGTGTACAGCAATACCGGCGGGCAGGCGTCGAAGTCGACCCAGCGCGGCGCGGTGGCGAAGTTCGCCGCAGCCGGCAAGTCCTCGGGCAAAAAGGATCTGGGCATGATCGCCATGGCCTACGGCAACGTCTACGTCGCCCAGGTGGCGATGGGCGCCAACCCGATGCATACGGCCCGCACCTTCCAGGAAGCGGCATCCTGGCCGGGAACGTCGCTGATCATCGCCTACAGCCAATGCATCGCGCACGGCATCGACATGGCGACCGGCATGAGCCACCAGCGCGAAGCGGTCAAGAGCGGCTACCTGACGCTGTATCACTACGACCCGCGGCTGGGCATGGGCGGCGCCAGTCAGCCGCTGAAGCTCGATTCGCGCAAGCCGACCATGCCGGTGGAGCGCTTTACCATGAAGGAAGGGCGCTATGCCATGCTTGCCCAGGCCGACCCGGCACGGGCCAAGCATTTGGCGAAAACAGCGCAGACTGCTGCCGACGCACGCTGGAGCCTGTACGAGCAGATCGCCGGCGTGCACCGTACCGTGACCGAGAATGGTGAAAGCGAAGAGGTCGGCGCCAATGCCGAACCCGCAGCGGCAGCACCGGCTGCCAAGGAGGAGCAACAATGAGTACCGATCTGCGCAGCCGTTATCTGGGCCTCGAACTCAAGAACCCCATTGTCGCCGCCGCCTCCCCCATGACCAACTCGATCGACAACCTCAAGCGGCTGGAAGACGCAGGCATTGCCGCCGTGGTGCTGCCGTCGCTGTTCGAGGAACAGATCGAACACGAGGAGATGGCGACCCACAACCTGATGCTGTCGGGGGCGGAACTTTCACCGGAAGCGCGCGGCTTCTTCCCCGAGATGCAGAACTACAACACCGGTCCGGACAATTACCTGAAACTGATCGGCGCGGCGAAGCGCTCGCTCGCGGTGCCGGTGATACCCAGCCTCAACGGTTTCACCCCCGGCGGCTGGACGCAGATGGCGAAGCAGTTCGAGCAGGCCGGCGCCGACGCGATCGAACTCAATGTCTATTTCCTCGCCACCGGCATCGACGACAGCAGCGCGGCGATAGAGCAGCGCTATGTCGACCTTGTAGCTTCGGTGAGCAGCATGGTTTCGATACCGGTGGCGGTGAAGGTGTCGCCCTACTTCAGCGCCATGGCCAATATGGCGGCGCGGCTCGCAACGGCCGGCGCCGCGGGCCTGGTGCTGTTCAACCGCTTCGTGCAGCCGGACATCCTGCTCGAAGAACTCGAAGTGACACCGCATCTCGCGCTGTCCACCTCCGACGAACTGCGCTTGTCGCTGCGCTGGATCGCCATCCTGCGCGGCCGCATCGAGGCGAGCCTGGCCGCCACCGGCGGCGCGCACACCGCGGACGATGTGCTCAAACTGTTGCTGGCCGGCGCCGACTGCGTCATGGTCGCGAGCAGCCTGCTGCGCAATGGCCCCAAGCATATCGCCACATTGGTCAGCGGCATCGAAAAATGGATGAGCGCCCGCGATTATGCCTCGGTCGGGCAAATGAAGGGTTCGCTCAGCCAGCAGGCCTGCCCCGACCCGGCCGCGTTCGAGCGCAGCAACTACATGAAGGCCCTGACCTCCTATACCGGCGACGCGATCTAGACTTCGCCGCGACCGGAATCGCGCGCCTCTACTGCTTGCGCTATGCTATTTGCATCGCCCCCTCGACGTGGGGATGAGGGGGAGAGATCCCCGCAGATCGAAGGGGTTTTCAGAAAAGCAGCTTCGGCAGCCACAGCGACACGGCCGGCACGTAGGTCACGAGCGCGAGAAAAACGAGCAGTACCGACAGCCACGGCAGCGCCGCGTGCACCACTTCGCCGATCGACATCTTGGTGATGCCGGCGGTGACGAAAAGATTGAGGCCGATCGGCGGCGTCACCATGCCGATCTCGAGGTTCACCACCATGATGATTCCGAGGTGCACCGGATCGATGCCAAGGTGCTCGGCGATCGGGAACAAAATGGGCGCCAGGATCAGGATGATCCCGGTCGGCTCCATGAACGCGCCCGCCACCAGCAGCAGGATATTGACCACGACGAGAAAGCCCCACGCGGGCATGCCCCAGGCGACGATGTGCTCGGCGATGATCTGCGGAATGCGCTCGGTCGTGAGCACGTGCGCGAACAGCAGTGCGTTGGCAATGATGAACATCAGCATCACCGTCACCTTGGTGGCGTCGACCAGCACTCCCGGCACCTTGCTGAATCCGATGTCCCTGTAAACGAATACCGCGATGAAGAAGGCGTATACCGCCGAGACCGCGGCCGCCTCGGTCGGCGTGAAGATGCCGCCGTAGATGCCGCCGAGGATGATGACCAGCAGCAGCAGGCCCCAGATCGAGTCGCGCGCCGCCAGCAGCACCTCTTTTAAGGATGCGCGCGGTTGGCGCGGCAGGTTCTTCGCCCGCGCGAGGAACCAGATCGCCGTCATCAGCATCAGCCCTAGCACGATCCCCGGTATCACGCCAGCCATGAACAGTTTGCCGACCGAAGTCTCGGTCGCCGCGCCGTATACAACCATCACGATCGAAGGCGGGATCAGGATGCCGAGCGTGCCCGCATTGCACACCACCCCCGCGGCGAACTCTTTCGGATAACCTGCGCGCACCATGCCCGCAATCACGATCGAGCCGACCGCGACCACGGTCGCCGGGGAGGAACCCGACACCGCGGCGAACAG
>DATKUQ010000167.1:0-7307 GCA_035530495.1 Burkholderiales bacterium | reverse complement strand
CAAATGTCCTCTTTGGTCGGTTTTAACTAGGAAGCGATGCCCCCTGTTCCCCAAGGAGACTTTCCCCTCTGGAGGGGATCGAGACCTTCTGGCATAAATCCACCAACTCGAGAAAGCTCCGCTTGCCTCGGGGGCTCAGAGCTTCCCCTGTGCAAATGAGTTTGCTTTCAAAGACACTTGCGATCTGCCTAGCTGCAAATCACATCGGGTGCGGACTCCTGGATCACACAGGCTCGCCCTCCCCCGTTCTTTCGACCGGTTGCCGCTATAAACTTTTAGACCCGGACGACGGCGAACACGTTCAGTTCGAATCCGCGCGCAGCCGGCCCGTGCCTGCTAAACCTTCAATATTGCCTTGAGCGTCTTGCCCATTTCAGCAGGATTGCGCGTCACCTTGATGCCGCAGGCCTGCATCACCTCCAGCTTTTCCTGCGCCGTGCCCTTGCCGCCGGAGATAATCGCGCCGGCGTGGCCCATACGCTTGCCTGCTGGCGCGGTAACGCCCGCGATGAAGCCGACCACCGGCTTCTTCATGTTGTCCTTGACCCAGTATGCGGCAGTCTCCTCGTCGGAGCCGCCGATTTCGCCCACCATGATCACAGCATCGGTTTCGGGGTCGTCGTTGAACATTTTCAGCACGTCGATGTGCTTCATGCCGTTCACCGGATCGCCGCCCGTACCGACGCAGGTGGACTGGCCGATGCCCAGCTCCATCAGCTGGCCCACCGCCTCATAGGTGAGCGTGCCCGAGCGCGACACCACGCCGATGCGGCCTTTCTTGTGGATGTGGCCGGGCATGATGCCGATCTTGATCTCGTCCGGCGTAATCACGCCGGGGCAGTTCGGGCCGACCAGGATCGCCTTCTTGTTGTGTTTGCGCATGCGGTCCTTGACCTCGATCATGTCGCGCACGGGAATGCCTTCGGTGATGCAGATCACCAGAGCCAGGTCGGCGTCGACCGCCTCCCAGATCGCGGCCGCTGCGAAAGGCGGCGGCACGTAAATCACCGAGGTATCGACGCCCGCCTTCTGCTTCGCCTCCTTGACGCTGGCGTAGATGGGGATGCCGTCGAAATCCTCGCCCGCTTTTTTCGGGTTCACGCCGGCGACGAAACAGTTCCTGCCGTTGGCGTAGTCGCGCGACATGCGCGTGTGGAATTGGCCGGTCTTGCCGGTGATGCCCTGGGTGACGACGCGCGTGTTCTTGTTGATCAGGATGGACATTGAATAGTTTCCCTATTTACCTTCGACGGCTGCAACGATCTTCTGCGCCGCGTCGGCCATGTTGTCGGCTGAAATGATCGGCAGGCCGGAATCCTTGAGGATCTTGCGGCCCATCTCGTCGTTGGTGCCTTTCATGCGCACCACCAAGGGCACCGACAGATGCACCTCGCGCGCCGCGGCGACCACGCCTGTGGCGATGGTGTCGCACTGCATGATGCCGCCGAAGATGTTGACCAGTATCCCCTTGACCTTGGGGTTCTTCAGCATGATCTTGAACGCTTCGGTCACCTTTTCCGCGGTGGCCCCGCCGCCGACGTCGAGGAAGTTAGCCGGCTCCGCGCCGTACAGCTTGATCGTGTCCATGGTCGCCATCGCGAGGCCGGCGCCGTTCACCAGGCAGCCAATGTTGCCGTCGAGCGAAATGTAGGAAAGATCGTATTTCGACGCCTCGATCTCGGCCGCGTCTTCCTCGTCCAGGTCGCGCAGCGCGACGATGTCCGGATGGCGGAACAGCGCGTTCGAATCGAAGTTGATCTTCGCGTCCAGCGCCACCACGCGGCCGTCGCCCGTGAGCACCAGCGGGTTGATCTCGGCCAGGCTGGCATCGGTATCCCAGAACGCCTTGTACAGCGCCTGCAGTACGGCACGCGCCTGTGGCACCGACGCCGGGGGTATGCCGATTTTCGCCGCGATGTCATCGGCCTCGGCGTCCTTGAGCCCGGTTTCGGGGTCGACGAACACCTTGTGGATTTTCTCCGGCGTCTTGGCGGCGACTTCCTCGATGTCCATGCCGCCCTCGCTCGAGGCCATCAGGCAGACCTTCTGCGTCACCCGGTCCACCACCATGCCGACGTAAAGCTCTTTCTTGATGTCGGCGCCTTCCTCGATCAGCAGGCGGCGCACTTTCTGTCCATCAGGGCCGGTCTGGTGCGTCTTCAGCTGCATGCCGAGAATCTGTCCGGCGTAGCCTTTCACCTCGTCCAGCGATTTCGCCACTTTCACACCGCCGCCCTTGCCGCGTCCGCCTGCGTGGATCTGCGCCTTCACCACCCACACCTTGCCCGGTATGGTCTGCGCCGCCTTGACCGCTTCGTCGACGGAAAAGCAGGGCACGCCTTTCGGCGTCGGCACGCCGTACTTGCGCAGCACTTCCTTGGCCTGGTATTCGTGGATTTTCATTTATCGCTTCCTGGTTGAATCGCAAGGGGATGATCGATCAGGCCGGCGCACACGCGCATTGACCCAGGTCAATCGGCATCAATCTGTACCGGTTTTCGCTTCGCGCCTCCAGCGCGGATAGTATAGGTGCACCGCCTCGCCGCCGGTGTCGAGCGCATGGCGGCGGTCGAGCTGGAACGGTTTCCTGCCGTCGTCGTGCTTGTCGCGTTGGTCTCCGGCGAGCACCTGGAGTCGGCGCAGGCGTCGGCGCGCGCATAGCCTTCGAAGCGGATGCTGCGGGTGTGTTTGCGGACGCGGGAGGGGAAATCGGCGGACAACGGCATTGCTTTGAAAAGAATATCGTCGAAACTAGGCTCAAATAGTAACACAAACGCATGCCCCTCGATCCGAGCAGTGCAGCACGCGCGTCGGAATGCAGCCGCCAAACCAAGAGACCCCCGCCGCACGCTTATTCTCCCGCTCGATTAGAATCGTTGTTATCCGCAACCCGGAGGCGGCCACAAGATGCAGCATATCCTCGCGCTCGATCAAGGCACCACCAGCTCCCGTGCCATCGTGTTCGCCGAAGACGGCAGCGTGCGCGCGCAGGCGCAGCAGGAATTCCGCCAGATCTTCCCCAAGCCGGGATGGGTTGAGCACGACCCGGAGGACATCTGGGCCTCGCAGTTGAGCGTCGCGCGGCGCGCACTAACCCGGGCCAAACTGAAGGCGGCGGACATCGCCGCCATCGGCATCGCCAACCAGCGCGAGACCACGCTGCTGTGGGAGCGCAAGTCCGGCCAGCCGGTGCACAACGCGATCGTCTGGCAGGACCGGCGCACCGCCGATGCCTGCGCCAAGCTGAAACGACGCGGCAAGACGCAGATCGTGCAAAGCACGAGCGGCCTGGTGCTCGACCCCTATTTTTCCGCGACCAAGCTCGCCTGGCTGCTTGACAGCGTCCCCGGCCTGAGAGTGCATGCCGAGCGCGGCGAGCTCGCCTTCGGCACGGTCGACAGCTGGCTCGCATGGAAGCTCTCCGGCGGCGCGCTGCACATCACCGATGTGACCAACGCCTCGCGCACCATGCTCTACGACATACACGCGGGCGACTGGGACGAGGCGCTGCTGTCGCTGTTTCGCATTCCGCGCGAGCTGCTGCCGCAAGTGGTGCCCTCTTCCCAGATATACGGCGAAAGCGCGAAAAAACTTTTCGGCGCGCCGATCCCGATTGCCGGTATCGGCGGCGACCAGCAGGCGGCCCTGTTCGGCCAGGCCTGCCATTCGGCCGGCATGGCCAAGAACACCTACGGCACCGGCTGTTTCATGCTGCTCAACACCGGCGCCAAGGCGATGGCGTCCAAACACGGCCTGCTCACCACCCGCTGCGCCCAGCACGGCGCCAAAGCGCAGTACGCACTCGAGGGCGGCGTATTCATCGGAGGCGCCGTGGTGCAGTGGCTGCGCGACGGCCTGGGCTTCTTCCGTTCATCGGCCGACGTCGAGGCGCTCGCCGCGAGCGTCGAGGACTCGGGCGGCGTCTACCTGGTGCCGGCCTTTGCCGGCCTGGGCGCGCCGCACTGGGACGCCTACGCGCGCGGCACCATACTCGGCCTCACGCGCGGGACCACGCGCGCGCATATCGCGCGCGCGGCGCTCGAAGCCATCGCCTTCCAGTCGGCGGAAGTGCTGCAATCGATGCAAAAAGATGCCGGCATCCGCCTGAGGGAGCTGCGCGTGGACGGCGGCGCCGCGGCCAACGACACGCTGATGCAGTTCCAGGCCGACCTGCTTGGCGTGCCGGTGCTGCGTCCCAAGGTGCTGGAGACCACCGCGCTCGGCGCGGCTTATCTCGCCGGACTTGCGACCGGCGTGTGGAAAGACACCGCCGCAATCGGCCGCCAATGGGCAGTGGGGCGGCGCTTCGAACCTTCCATGAGCCGCGCCGAAGCCCAGGCGCGGCTCGAGGGCTGGACGCGGGCGCTGCAGCGATCGAAGAACTGGGTCGAGCGCTAGCCCAAGGCGGGCGTCGAGCGCCACTCGGGCGGTGCCGCCCTACGGCCTCGGGACCTGCAGCAAAACGACTACCCTTGCTAATATCATCCCGAGCCTAGCGAGGGATCTGCTTCTGAATCACATGAAAAGCAGATTCCTCGGCCTGCGGCCTCGGAATGACAGCTCATTTTGCAACAGGTATAAGCGGTTCGGCCCTACCGCTCAAGCGGTTGCACCCTACCGCTTAGGCGGTTCCGCCCTACCGCCTAGGCGGTTCCACCAACAGTCAGGCCGTCGATGCGCAGCGTGGGCTGGCCCACGCCGACCGGCACGCTCTGGCCGTCCTTGCCGCAAGTGCCAACGCCGGTGTCGAGGCGCATGTCGTTGCCGATCATCTTGACGCGCTTCAACGCATCCGGGCCGTTGCCGATGAGCGTGGCGCCCTTGACCGGATGCGTGACCTTGCCGTCCTCGATCAGGTAGGCTTCGGAGGCGGAGAACACGAATTTTCCATTGGTGATGTCGACCTGCCCGCCGCCGAAATTGACCGCGTACAGGCCGCGTTTGACCGAGGCGATGATCTCCTGCGGATCGCGACCTCCGTTGAGCATGTAGGTGTTGGTCATGCGCGGCAGCACGGTGTGCGCATAGGATTCGCGCCGCGCGTTGCCGGTGACCGGCACGCCCATCAGGCGCGCGTTCAGGCTGTCCTGCATGTAGCCGCGCAGGATGCCGTCCTCGATCAGCACCGTGCGCTGGCTGGGATTGCCCTCGTCGTCGATGTTGAGCGAACCGCGCCGGTCGGGAATAGTGCCGTCGTCGACCACGGTGACGCCCTTGGCCGCGACGCGCTCGCCGACGCGGCCGGAGAAGGCCGAACTGCCCTTGCGGTTGAAATCGCCCTCCAGGCCATGGCCGATCGCCTCGTGCAGGAGTATCCCGGGCCAGCCCGGTCCGAGCACCACGGTCATGCTGCCTGCCGGCGCCGGCCGCGCGCGCAGATTCACCAGCGCCTGGTCCACCGCCATCCCGGCGAACTCGCGCAGGCGCGCATCGTCGAAATAGGCGTAGTCGAAGCGCCCGCCGCCGCCGGCGTGGCCCTGCTCGCGCCTACCGTCTTGTTCCACGATCACGGTGAGCGAGACGCGCACCAGCGGGCGCACGTCGGCCGCCATCAGGCCGTCGGAGCGGGCCACCAGCACCACCTCGTATTCGCCCGCCAGCCCCGCCATCACCTGCACCACGCGCGGATCGAGCGCGCGCGCATGCGCTTCGAGCCGCTCCAGCAGACGCACCTTCTCCGCATCGGCAAGCGATGCGAGCGGATCGGCCGGGCGATACAGCTCGCGCCCGGCGCCGCGCCGCGCGACCGCGCCGCGTCCGTGCGCCCGCACGCGGCCCGACTGCCCGCTGGCGCCGATCGCGCGCGTGGCCTTGGCCGCGTCTTCCAGCGCAATCAGGCTGATGTCGTCGGAAAAGGCGAAAGCGGTCTTCTCGCCGGAGATGGCGCGCACGCCCACGCCCTGCTCGATGTTGAACGTCCCCGATTTGACGATCCCCTCCTCCAGGCTCCAGCCCTCGGAGCGCACGTACTGGAAGTACAGGTCCGCGTAGTCGATGCGCGGCGCCATGATCGAGCCGAACACGCGTTCGAGCTTGCCCGCGCCGAGGTCGTAAGGGGCGAGGAGGCAGGATTCGGCGGTGGAAAAGAGCTGCGACTGAACGGGGGTAGCGGTGGAAGTCTGCATGGGGCTCATCGGTTGCCTGGCAAGAGTGCGCATTCTACGCCCTTGGACAGCCGGCCCCATGCGAAGTTTGGCCCCGGCGCATCAAAGACCTGCCGCCGGCTCTGCAGGCACGCGATACGCATAATGCACACACCGAATTGCATGCTCTACCTGATCCGTCAACCACGCGCAGGGCGCAATACCGGGCTCTCAATTCCTTTAATAACAGCATCTTGGCTCATCGCAGCCGACCTATCATGACCTCTGCTTTTATACAGCACACCTAGGCCGATGTTTTTGCAAGCGTTTCGGGCAGAGTGTAGGATGGGGCGCGAAGTTTAATTGCTTTTTTGGGCAGATTATTGGACCTTGGGCATCAGAATGAAGCCAGTGATTCAACTTGAGCCCACAGGCTGCGGTATCGCAAGTGTCGCAGCGATGGCGGGCGTTTCGTATTCGCGCGCGAAATCCGCGGCCAACTCGCTTGGTATCTTCGCGAGCGACCAAAAGCTCTGGTCGGAGACTGCGCATGTGCGCAAACTGCTTCATCACTTTGGTCTGAGCGCAAGTTCCACCGAATTGCCGTTCCATTCCTGGGACGAGCTTCCTAATCTCGCGCTGCTGTCGATCAAATGGCATCTTGAGAAAGGGCAACCCTTCTGGCATTGGGTAGTGTTCGTCCGAGAGAACGGACGGACTTACGTCTTGGACTCAAGGAAAGGTCTCCGGCAACAGACCCGAACCGACTTCGGCCGCATAAAGCCGAAGTGGTATATCCGTGTCGCTGATGCCCAACCATCCCTTCCAGCGGACGCGCCTTCAGCAGCGCGCCGCTGAAGGAAACGCTGCGCTTGCAGGTACCCTCAGCGCTTCGCGCTCTGGCCGCCCCTCCCTTCCACGTTAGCCGCCGAAATTGCGCTTAGGCACCGACTTGTCACATACTTAATACTGTTGCATCCCAATTGGAGTTGAAGCATGGGAAACGTAAAGTCAATTGAGAAAGCCGTGGAATCACTTCCCCCTTCGGAGTTAGCTGAGTTCCGGCGCTGGTTCGCCGAGTTCGATGCCGCCGCGTGGGACAGGCAAATCGAGCAAGATGCCGCCTCCGGCAAGCTTGACGGACTGGCTGCGGAGGCGCTCGCCGACTATCGCACTGGACCGACGCGAGAGCTTTGAAACACACAGCGTCAAAGCGCTTTTGGC
>DATKUQ010000166.1:0-2719 GCA_035530495.1 Burkholderiales bacterium | reverse complement strand
GGGTATCTTCTGTACGACTTCGGCGCGCGCGATGCGATCCTGGACAATGCCGTGCAAACCCTGGCCGCATCGAATTTCACGCAGGATGCCACGCTGCAGAAAGTGTTCCTGTCCGCGCTGCAGGCCTATTACCAATTGTTCGGCGCGCGCGCGGCAGTTGCCGCGGCTGCGGAAGCCGAACGCGCGAGCCTGGAGAGCCTAAAAGCCGCCAGCGCGCGCTACGACGCCGGCACCGCCACGCCGGCGGACAAGCTGCAGGCGCAGACGGCTTATTCGCAGGCACAGCTGAATCGCATCCAGGCCGAGGGCAACGCAAAAAACGCCGAGGGCGCGCTCGCGAACGTGATGGGCCTGGACGCCGACCGTCCGCTGCGTTACGTCGCGCCGGTGCTCAAGGCGCCGGAGGACAAGTTCGAGCAGGACATCGCTCGGCTCATCAGCGACGCGCGCCGGCGGCGGCCGGATCTGGCGGCGGCCGAGGCACAGCTGAAAGCCGCCCAAGCCAACGTGCGAGCGGTCCGTGCGGCGAACATGCCGACGGTGTCGCTTTCCGCCGGCGCCAACTATTCGGGCTCCAGTTTGTCCGATTCCTTTCACAGCCAGTCGCTAGGGATCTCCCTCAGCGTCCCGATATTCACCGGCTACAACAGCAGCTACCAGATTCGCGCGGCGCAGGCACAGGCTGAGAGCCAGGCCGCGCAGCGCGACAGCGTCAGGCTGCAGGTCGCGCTGGACGTGTGGCAGGCCTATCAAAATCTTTCTACCGGCATCCAGGCCGTGCGCAGCAGCGGCGATCTCGTGGCGAGCGCGAGCGAATCGGCACGCGTCGCGCTTGGGCGCTACAAGGCCGGCGCCGGGACCATCATCGATCTGGTGGCGGCCCAATCGGCCCTGGCGAGCGCGCGGCAGCAGAACATCCAGGCGCGCTACAGCCTGTACATCTACCAGGCGACGCTGGCGCAGGCCTTGGGGCGGATTGACTGGGAACTCGTCGACGAATCGGGCGGCATGAGATGAATATCGGAAAACGCTTCTTCAGCAAGGCGACCGCATGGGCTCTATTAATGGCGGCATTGGTCGCTGCCGCCGTCCTGTGGTGGGTGCTCGCGCCGCAGGGCGCGCAGCAGCTGTACCGGACCGTGCCGGCGAAGGTCGGCGACGTCACCCAGACCGTGTCCGCCAACGGTACCCTGAACCCGGTGGTACTGGTCAGCGTCGGCACCCAGGTGTCGGGGACGGTGATGAAACTGCGCGTCGACTACAACGATCGCGTGAAGGCAGGCCAGGTATTGGCCGAACTGGATCCCGCGCTGCTTCAGGCGCAGGTGCGGCAGGATGAGGCGAACGTGAACAGTGCGCGGGCAATGCTCGAACTGGCCGAGGCCAACGAAGCGCGCAGCCGCGCGCTGTATCAGCAGGAGTTCATCTCCAGGCAGGATTACGACACGGCGGTCCAGGCGCGCAAATCCGGCCGGGCGCAGCTCGATCAGGTAAGCGCGCAGCTGGCGAAGGACCGCACCAATCTGAACAATACGGTCATACGTTCGCCGGTGTCGGGAGTCGTGGTCGACCGTACGGTGGATGTCGGCCAGACCGTGGCCGCGAGCTTTCAGACGCCGACCCTGTTCCGCATCGCGCAGGACCTGCGCAACATGCAGATCGATTCCAGCTTCGCCGAGGCCGACATCGGCAGCATCAAGGTCGGGCAGCCGGTCGTATTCACCGTCGATGCCTTCCCCGACCGGACGTTTTCCGCGAGCGTCAAGCAAGTGCGCCTGAATGCGACGGTGCAGCAGAACGTCGTGACCTACGACGTGGTGGTCGCCGTGTCGAATCCGGAGGAGATCCTGATGCCGGGCATGACCGCCTATGTCAACGTCGTCATCGCGCAGCGCAAGAGCGTCCTGCGCGTCCCCAATGCGGCGCTGCGCTTCCGTCCGGAGACGGCGGAGGCGGCACCCAAGCGCAAGCCGCAGGAGGAGCGCGGGGACGGCAGCAGAGCGACGGTCTACGTGCTCGCGCAATCGCGGCTCGTTGCGAAATCGATTCGCACCGGAATCTCCGACGGCCGCTACACCGAGGTGGTCTCCGGAGAACTGAAGGATGGAGATCCGGTCGTGGTCGGCATGGCGCTCGGCGCGGCCGCGGAGGGGGCGCCGAGCACGCTGCGCATGAGGATGTTCTGATGCCCGAGACGACAGTCATACGCACCGAGCACCTGTTCAAGCAATACGAAACCGAGGCCGGGCCGGTTCCGGTGCTGAAGGACGTGAACCTGGACATCCGGGCGGGCGAGTTCGTCGCGGTAATGGGGCCCTCGGGATCGGGCAAGTCGACGTTCATGAACATCCTCGGCTGCCTCGACCTGCCGACGAGCGGCAGCTACGTGCTCGACGGGCGCGACGTCGCCACGCTCGACAAGAATCAGCTCGCCCACCTGCGAAACGAGGTGATCGGCTTCGTTTTCCAGGGATACAACCTGCTGCCGCGTGCCACGCTCGCGGACAACGTGGCGCTGCCGATGGTCTATGCCGGCGCGAGCCGTGAAAAGCGCGCTGCGGCGGCGCGGGACCTGCTCGCCCGCGTCGGGCTGGCGAACTACGAACGCTACGCGCCGAACCAGATTTCCGGCGGGCAGCAGCAGCGCGTCGCCATCGCGCGCGCGCTGATCAACTCGCCGCGCCTGATCCTGGCCGACGAACCGACCGGCAACCTGGAT
>DATKUQ010000165.1:0-3885 GCA_035530495.1 Burkholderiales bacterium | reverse complement strand
TTCCGTGGGATATCCGCACCCGCAGGTGCATCTGCGGCTGGTCGACGGCGCTGA
Source organism: Burkholderiales bacterium (assembly GCA_035530495.1). Classification (GTDB taxonomy): domain Bacteria; phylum Pseudomonadota; class Gammaproteobacteria; order Burkholderiales; family SG8-39; genus 2-12-FULL-64-23. The sequence continues at coordinate 3,831 of DATKUQ010000165.1, read as the reverse complement.
TCTGGACGCGGAGCAGGGCGTACTGCAACTGAAGTGTCCCGCGGTCATGAGCGGTTATCACAATTGGCCGGACCTGAAACTGCCCTTCACTGACGACGGATTCTACATTACAGGCGATGTGTTTCGGCGCGACCAGCAAGGTTTCCATTATTTCGTCGGACGTGTCGACGACATGTTCGTCTGCGGTGGCGAGAACATCTATCCGGGCGAGGTCGAGAAGCTGCTGGAGACGCATGCGGACATCATGCAGGCCTGTGTGGTGCCCGTGGATGACGCCATCAAGTGGCAGAAGCCGGTTGCCTTCTGCGTGTTGCGCAAAGGCGCGAGTCTGACCGAGGCGCAGGTCAAGCAATACGCGTTGACGAAGGCTCCGGCGTATCAGCATCCGCGCTTGGTCTGGTTCGTCGACGGGCTGCCGCTATCCTCGACCAACAAGATCGACCGCAAGGCGTTGATCGCGCTGGCGCAGTCCCGCATCGCCGCGAGAGAGCATTCCAGCACCTGATACGCTACTCACGACGAGGATGGAGCGGCAAGGGGCTGCCTCTGCAGACTTCCGGCAAGGGAGAACGCAATCGTAGTTGCTTCAGAAGAGCGAATTTGATCTGGACTTCCCCGATGGCTTGTCGCTGCGCTATGACCGTGTTGGTTTTTGTCTCGGCGGTATTGCTTACACTCATGTCCTTCAGGGCCTGAGAATGCGATGTCTGCTGGAATGACAACTGACGGTCGCGACGGAGGGACACTCGACGACAATTGTCCCGGGTAACGCATGGACCGGCTTGGAATCTTATCCTGTTTTGGCTGCGGCTTGGAGCGATTCGCCAACGGGGTTTGTGCGTGTTATGGTTCTATCCCGGTCACTCAAAGGTAAGAATTCGATACCCTACGTGAATTCTTAGGATCAGCAAAAGCCCAAACCACAGCAGTATCAAATCTTCGTCGACGAATTCATTGACCACTGAAAAAGCGACATCGAGTCCCGCATCAGCTGGCAGATCTGGGGGCCATTTTAGAATTGCCGAAATGGCGCTATTGGCTTCGCAGATGAGCACAATATTGGCATGTATTTTGAGAACGCAGTGACGTTGGCAGCTAGGCAGGGAAATGAAACACAGATGAAGAAGCGCTTCATTGGCCTGCCGGAGGTTTCATAGTGAAGAATATGCAAAAAGCACCCAACTCGAAGAAGTTGAAGTCCATCGTCGCCGTCAAGGTCGTAGGCGCGATGTGTAGCTTTGCCGAAGACTTCGATAAGTTCCTGCCGGCACAAGACTTGGGGTGGGCAGCGATTATCAATTTGGCCGACGTCGAGACCGGGTGACAGCTTCCGATGACGTCCGCCACCGCAGCCACCGCATACACCGGGCCGCACCTCGGTCGTGCCACCACGCGTGTCGAGGACCGGGCGCTGCTCACCGGCCGCGGCCAGTACGGCGATGACCTCGGCGTGCGCCCCGGCACTCTGCACGCAGCAGTGTTGCGCTCGCCCCACGCCCACGCGCGGCTCCTGCGCATGCGCACCGCGCGCGCCGAGGCAGTACCCGGCGTGCGCGCGGTGCTTACCGGCGCGGACGTCGCGCTATGGTCAAAGCCCTTCATTGTCGGGGTCAAGCAGCCGATGGAACTGTGGGCGCTGGCGATCGACCGGGTGCGCTACGTCGGCGAGCCGGTCGCGGTGGTGGTGGCCGAGAGCCGCTATTTGGCGGAGGACGCGCTCGACCTGATTGAAGTCGACTACGAGCCGCTGCCGATGGTAGTCGATATCGAGGCCGCCACCGCGGAGGGGGCGCCGGTGCTACATGAACGGGTCGGCAGTAATGTAGTGAGCGACCGTAGCTTCGCCTATGGCAATCCCGACGCCGCCTTCGCCAACGCACCGCGCCGCGTAAAGCTGACGCTGCGGTATCCGCGCAATTCGTGCACTCCGATCGAGTGTGCAGTGGTCATCGCCGAGTACCTGTCCGAGCAGGACGGCTACGACGCGACCTCCAACTTCATGGGGCCTTTTTCCCTGCACACCGTGATGGCGCTGGCGCTCAAGGTTCCAGGCAATCGGCTGCGCCACCGGACCTTCGCGGACTCCGGCGGCAGCTTCGGCGTCAAGCAGGCAGTGTTCGCTTCCGTAGTTCTGATGTGCTTGGCCGCCCGCAAGGCGGGCGCACCGGTCAAGTGGGTGGAGGACCGCCTCGAGCACCTGACCGCGGCGACCTCGGCTACGGCGCGGCTCTGCCATATCGAGGCCGCGGTGCAGATCGACGGGCGCATCGACGCGCTGTCCTACGACCAATTCGACGACTGCGGCGGTTACCTGCGCGCCCCCGAGCCAGCGACCTTCTACCGTATGCATGGCTGCCTCACGGGTGCATATGCCATCGCGCACCTGCGAGTGCGCAACCGTGTGGTACTAACCAACAGGACACCAGCCGGCCTAGTGCGCGGCTTTGGCGGACCACAGGTCTATTTCGCGCTGGAGCGGTTGGTGCAGCGTATTGCGGTGGAGCTCGGCCTGGATCCGCTCGACGTATACCGGCGCAATTTCATCGCCCGCGAAGCCTTTCCGTACCGCGCGGCAGCAGGGGCGCTGATTGACTCGGGGGACTACCAGGCGGCGCTGGACATTGCCGTGCGCGACGGCGGTCTGGACGCCATGCGCGCTGGCCAGGCGGCGGCACGCGCCGAGGGCCGGCTCTATGGCATCGGTTTCGCGGCCATCGTCGAGCCGTCGGTATCCAACATGGGCTACATCACGACCGTGCTGCCGGCCGAAGCGCGTGCCAAGGCGGGACCGAAGAACGGTGCCATCGCTTCGGCCACGGTGGGTATCGATTCGCTGGGCAGCGTCAACGTGGTCGTCGCTTCCGCGCCAGCCGGCCAGGGCCATCGCACCGTTTGCGCCCAGGTGGTGGCCGACGTGTTTGGGTTGGACCCGGGGCAGATCGCGGTCAACGTCGAATTCGACACGCAAAAGGATGCCTGGTCGGTGGCGGCGGGCAATTATTCGAGCCGCTTCGCCGGCGCGGTGGCCGGCACGCTGCACCTGGCTGCGCTGCGCTTGCGCGACAAGCTGGCCGCGATCGCCGGGGCGCACCTGGGCTGTGCGTCGTCGGAAGTGATTTTCGCTGGCGGGCAGATCCATGTACGGAGTCATCCGGAACGCGGCATGCCTTTCGTTCGCTTGGCAGCCAACCCGCACTGGGCGCCGGGACTACTGCCGCCGGGTGTCGAGCCAGGCCTGCGCGAGACGGTGTTCTGGACACCTCCACAGCTTGCCGCACCCGACGAACAGGACCGAGTGAATACCTCGGTCGCCTACGGTTTCGCCTTCGACCTTTGCGCGGTGGAAGTGGACCGCGATACCGGCCGAGTGCGTATCGACCGCTACGTCACCATGCATGATGCGGGCACGCTGCTCAATCCGGCACTTGCCGACGGCCAGATCCGCGGAGGGTTTGCGCAGGGCCTGGGCGCGGCGCTGATGGAAGAATTCCGCTATGGAAGCGACGGCAGCTTTCAGTCCGGCACTTTTGCCGACTACTTGGTGCCGACGGCATGCGAGGTACCCGAGCCCATCATCCTGCACATGGAAACCCCCAGCCCCTTTACCCCACTCGGCGCCAAAGGTCTGGGAGAGGGCAGCAACATGAGCACGCCAGCGTGTATCGCAAATGCGGTAGCAGATGCGCTTGGCCGGACCGACATTGTGCTGCCGCTGACGCCTTCGCGCGTCATGGATTTGATCGGCATCGAAGATCCAGGGCCCTCGCGCGGCGCATCGGCCAGCGCTGCGGCTGCTGCCGCTGCAGCGACCGTTGCCATATCCGGCAAGCG
>DATKUQ010000164.1:0-10625 GCA_035530495.1 Burkholderiales bacterium | reverse complement strand
GGCTATTGGCTTTACTCGGATGCCGACAAGATCGAGCAGCTCGTCTTCGCGGACGGCACGGTGTGGGGTGTGAGCGACATCATGCCGATGATTTCAACGGTCCCGACCACCGGCAACGACTACATTGTTGCCCCGATCGGAAACAACACCATCGACGCGCTGGACGGAAATGACGGTATATCCAGCGGATCCGGCAACGACACTCTGCTCGGCGGCGCGGGCGACGATGTGCTCTGGAGCGGTGACGGCAGCGATATTCTATCCGGCGGCAGTGGTGCGGATGAGTTGTATTCGGGCTTGAGTGACGCGGATGCCCGCAATGATCTGCTATCGGGCGGCGTTGGCGATGACTTTCTGGGCGGCTGGGTTGCGAATGAGTTGCTCGTCGGCGGGCAGGGGGATGACACCGTAGGCGGTTACGACGGGGCCAGCGTCATTCTGTTCAACCGCGGAGACGGCAATGACTGGATAGATCCCTGGAGCAGCGGGGTCGGCACGCAAGCGGACACGGTTTCGCTTGGCGGCGGCATTGGTCTTGGCGACCTGACGTTCAGCCGCGATGGGGATAACCTGGTCCTGGATGCCGGCGATGGCGAAAGCATTGTCTTCGACAGCTGGTTCGGCTCCAATTGGTCGGATTACTCCGTAGACGGAAACAAGGTGGTCACCCGCCTGCAAATCGTCACCGAGGCGATGCCGGGCTACGACCCGGATTCCGCTGATCCGCTATTCAACAAGCGTATTCAGCAGTTCGACTTCGTTGGCCTGGCAGGCCGATTCGAAACGGCACTGGCTGGCGATCCCGGCATGGGCGCATGGCAGCTTGCGCCGTATCTCGCGCAGTATTCTCTGGGCGGCTCGGATACCGCAGCCATTGGCGGCGCCATGGCGTACCTGTACGGCAAAGACGGCAAGCTGGACGGTCTGACTGAAGCCGAGGTGCGCGCCCAACTCAGTGATGCCGCGTTCGGCACGGCAAGCCAGACCCTGGGTACGGCGGCACCGTTGCCGGGATCAGGCGTCTTCGACGACGTGGACTTTATCCACGGCGACAATCTGACCTACAGCGCGACACGGGCCGACGGTTCCCCCTTGCCGGGCTGGCTGAGTTTCGATGCGGCGAGCGGCACTTTCAGCGGCACGCCGCTCAATGCGGATGTCGGCGATCTGGATCTGACCGTTAGTGCAACCGATACGGGCGGCTTGAACGCTTCCACCCCGCTCAGCATTTCGGTCGCCAACGTCAACGACAGTCCGACCGCGGCCGATGACGTGGGCGCAGCGCAGGAAGACGGCGGTGCAGTGACCCTGAGTGCTGCCTCATTGCTGTCCAATGACACCGATCCGGATGTGGGCGACACACTCGACATCGTCGCGGTATCGCAGCCGGATTCGGGCGCTACGGTGTCCTTGCTTGCCCCGACAAGCCCGGGACAGGCGAGCGATGTGCAATACGACCTTGGAAGCCTTTACCAATCGCTGGGCGCAGGACAAACCGCCACCGATACCTTCGGCTATACCATTGCCGACGCAGAGGGAGCGACGAGCACGGCAAACGTCGTGATGACCATCACTGGCGTGAACGACGCGCCGGTGACCGCCGCCGATTTCGCAGCCGTGCAGGAAGATGGGGTACTGACCACGACGGGCAATGTCCTTTCCAACGATACGGATGTCGATGCGGGGACGGTGCTTGCAGTGGCGGATGCGGGAGTCCGGCAAGGCAATTTCGGCGGTCTCACGCTGGCCGCGGACGGCAGCTACAGCTACACCCTGGACAACGCTGCCGGCGTGGTGCAGGCGCTCGCCGCGGGACAAAGCGCAACCGATGTGTTCAGCTACGGTGCCAGCGACGGCATCGTCAGCACCCCGGCGACGCTGAGCGTGAGCATCGCCGGCGCGAACGATGCACCGGTAGTTGCCAAGCCGATCGCAGACCAGAGCGCTGCCGCGGGCGGCCCGTTCAACTTCACGTTTGCGGACAACACCTTCTTCGACATCGACAGCGGCGACAGCCTCGCGTACACGGCGGGGCTCGCCGATGGCACGGCGCTGCCCTCGTGGCTCTCCTTCGATGCGGCGACCCGGACCTTCAGCGGCACGCCGCCCGGCGGCTCGACCGGCGGCACCTGCGGCAGTAGCGGTGGTGCCGGCACGGCGAGTTCTCTGCAGCTGCGCGTCTACGCCACCGACACGGCCGGCGCGAGCACCTTCGACGACTTCGCGCTGAACGTCTCCGGCGGTAGCGGCGGTGGCGGAGGTAGCGGTGGCGAAGGTGCGCCCGGCGGCGGAGGCGATGACGACTACTCCCATCACAACCATGGCGGCGACCATAGTGGCAACCACGGCGGCGACCACGGCGACGGGCGCGACGGCGACCGCCACGATCACGGTCATCACGACGACAGCGCGAAATGCCGCGACGCGCGCGACACCATCGCAGCGCGGCTGAAGAAGAAGCCCAACTACGACTTCGGCGCGCTTTCAAACTACCTCGCGCAGCACCGGGGCGGCGGCTACGGCGCGCTCAGCGCGGCGCAGGTGGCCGCGCAGTGGCGCAGCGTGCAGGCGCGCGTAGCCCAGCTTGCGCAGGACGACGAGGACAGCCGGCGCGGCGCCCATTCCGGCGAGCACTACGGCGGCGACGACGGCTTCGCGCACGGCGCCAACTTCTGGGGCTATGCCGGTTCGACCGGGCAGAACCGCGGCTGCGGCGGCATAGCCACGTTCGGCGGCCTGGACGAAGGCTTCAGGAAACTGGGCTGAGGCGGGTCGATACCATGCACACTTCCGACCATGCGGCGCTTGGCGGTCCGCGCGGATTCGCCGAGCGCGCCGGCGAGCGCATCCAGGCCGACCCGCACGACTTCCTGCCCTCGCTGGTGCGCCTGCAGGAATCCCCGCCCAGCCCGCTCGGGCGGCGCGTGCTCGCGGCGAGCCTGATATTCCTCGCGGCCGTGCTGCTCTGGGCCGCCTTCGGGCGGCTCGACATCATCGCCGTCGCCGACGGCAAGCTGGTGCCCGATACCTACGTGAAGATCGTGCAGCCCATCGACTCCGGCGTAGTCAAGGAAATCCTGGTGAAGGAGGGCGAGGAGGTCAAGACAGGACAGGTGCTGATGCGCATGGACGCGGCGCTGTCCGAATCGGACCTGAAGGAACTGCGCGCGGATTATGCCAACAAGCGCCTCGCGCTGAGGCGCATCGACGCGCAGCTCGCGCAGGCGCCGTTCACGCGGCGCGCGGACGATCCGGCCGAGCTGTTCGCCCAGGTCTATGCGCAATACCGCGCCAACCGCGAAGCCTACGAGAACGCGCTCGCGCAGGAGCGCGCCACGCTGGACAAGGCGAAGAACGATCTCGCCGCGGCCGAGCAGGTGCGCAAGAAGCTCGCGCAGACGCTGCCGCATTACCGTGCGCAGGAGGCGGCCTACGAGAAGCTCACCCGGGAAGGCTTTGCCGGCAGGCTGATGTTCACCGACAAGCAGCGCGAGCGCATCGAGCACGAGCAGGACCTGCGCGCGCAGGAATCGACCATCGCCGCGGCGCGCTCGCTCATCGCACAGGAGGAGAAGAAGATGGCGCAGATCGGCGCCGATTACCGGCGGCAGCTGCAGACCGAGCGCGTGGACACTGCCGCGCAGCTCGAAAAAGCGCAGGAGGAACTGGCCAAGCAGGAGCACCGCAACGAGTATCTGGAGCTGCGCGCGCCGCAGGACGGCGTGGTCAAGGACCTCGCCACCCACACCATCGGCACCGTGACCAGCCCCGGCACCATCCTGATGACGCTCGTTCCGAAGGACGAGAATCTGCGCGCCGAGGTGTGGGTGAAAAACGACGACATCGGCTTCGTGCACAAGTCGCTGCCGGTGAAGCTCAAGCTCGCCACCTTCAGCTTCCAGAAATACGGCATGGTCGAGGGCGAGGTGGCGCAGGTGAGCGCGGACTCGGCCGACCAGAGCGCCGCACCCGCGAGCCAGGGGCCGGCGAACAGCGCCGGCGAGCCGCTGGCGTATCGAACGCTGGTCGATCTCAAGCACCAGTTCCTCGAGGCGGATGGCGAGCGCTACCGCCTCACCCCCGGCATGCAGGTCTCGGCCGAAATCCACCTGGGCACGCGCACCGTGCTCGAATACCTGCTGTCGCCCGTGCAAAAAGCCTTCCACGAGGCGGCGCGCGAGCGCTGAAATTACCGCGTCGGTCAGCGGCTCGGGCCGAAGAGCGGTTGAGGATTGCAAAGCCGCATGGCGAACTAGACGGTACCCCGCCATTGGAAGTTTGTCTTTTGTTTTAGGGGTGCTTTTTGTCCTCGCCACGAGCGTGAGCGTTGGCTGGGGCGGGATACCGCTGGTGTCTTGGGCGACGATACGTGACGGCGCGCTCGGCTGCGCTCTTATGGCGTCTGGTGCGCTTTGGGTACCCCCTGCAAAACTCGCTTTTCGCCACTAAACGGCTTTTTGTACAACCTCGTTAGGCCACTTGTTGCGTGATGCGCAACACGGTATACTCCAAGCATGATCCAGTCGTTCCGACACAAAGGACTGAAGAGGCTTTATGAGTCGGGAAGTGCGGCAGGCGTCCAATCCCATCACGCAAAGCGGCTTCGGATGCTATTGACCGCCTTGGATACGGCCCAGTGCATCGAGGACATGGATATTCCAGGGTTTCGGCTACACCAGTTGAAGGGGGAAGAACGCGGTCGCTGGTCGGTGTGGGTAAATGGTAACTGGCGCGTGACTTTTGAATTCAAGGACGGACACGCCTACGTCCTGGACTATGAGGACTATCACTAATGGCCATGCACAATCCGCCCCACCCGGGTGAGTTCATTACAGAGGTGTATCTCGAGCCGAACAATTTGAGTGGCCGGGAACTCGCCGCGAAGCTGGGTGTGGCTGCCTCGACCCTGAATCGCATCCTCACTGGCACAAGTGGCATCAGCCCAGAGATGGCACTACGGCTTTCGAAGGCGCTGGGCCGTTCGCCCGAAAGCTGGCTTGCGATGCAGTACAACTACGATCTATGGCGGGCGAAGCAACGTGTGAAGCTCGGCAATGTCGGCAAGGTCAAGCTCACGGCGGTCTAACCAGCGCCTGCAAGCGACGCACTCGCGCTTCCCGCTCGTACGCGCCTGAAGCGCAACGTTGACGCTGTGCAAAAAGTCCCTGTGCGTGTGGCATGCATGTCTCGGCCGAAATCCATCTGGGCACGCGCACCGTGCTCGAATACCTGCTGTCGCCCGTGCAAAAAGCCTTCCACGAGGCGGCGCGCGAGCGCTGAAATTACCGCGTCGGTCAGCGACTTTGGCCAAAGAGCGGTCGAGGATTGCAAAGCCGAATGGCACGCGACCCGGCTGTGCAATCTCTTGATTCAGACGGACAGGTAGGCCGCGCGCACCTGCTCGTTGGTGGCAAGTTCGGCCATGCTGCCCTGGTAGCGGATATGGCCTTTCTCGATGATATACGCGCGATCGGCGACGAGGTCGGCGAAATGCAGGTTTTGTTCGGACAACAATACGCACAAGCCTTCCTGTTTCAGCGCCAGAATGGTCTGCGCCATCTGCTCGATGATCACCGGCGCCAGGCCTTTGGAAGGCTCGTCCAGCAGAATGGCGCTGGGATTGCCCATCAGCGTGCGCGCGATGGTCAGCATCTGCTGCTCGCCCCCCGACATGTGCGCGCCGGAGCGCTCGCGCATGTCGGCCAGATTGGGAAACAGCCGGAACAGCCTCTCCGGCGTCCATACCGGCGCATCCGCACGCGGCGCCTGTCTGCCGACCTCGAGGTTTTCCATTACGCTGAGATCGGTGAATATGCGCCGCTCTTCCGGCACGTAGCCCAAGCCGAGGCGGGCGATCTGATAGGGCTCCAGCCGCTCGATGCGGCGGCCGTCGAAGCTGATCTCGCCCGACTGCGGCCGCACCAGGCCGATCAGCGTTTTGAGCGTGGTGGACTTGCCCGCACCGTTGCGGCCGAGCAGCACCACGACCTCGCCGCGCTTTGCCGACAGGCTGACATCGTAGAGGATATGCGCCCGGCCGTAGGCGCTGTTGACGCCTTTCGCTTCAAGCATGCGCCGCCCCAGCCGAATTGGAAAAAGGGGGCACACCCCCTTTTAAATTCCCCATATCAGAGTCTGTTGCAGGGGTTGCTGTGCGCCGGTGCAGGAAAAAAAATCTCATGGTTGATTGACCGCAACAGCCCCGTGATAAAGGCTTCCCGACCCCAGATAAACTTCCTGCACCTCCCGGTTGGCGCGCACTTCGTCCGGCTTGCCTTCGGCGATGAGCGCGCCGCGGTTCAAGACGAGAATGCGGTCGGCGTGCGCGAACACCACGTCCATGTCGTGCTCGGTGAACAGCACCGCAATGCCGGCGCTGCGCGCGAGTTCGGCGGTGAGCTGCATCAGCGCCGCGCGCTCCGCGGGCGCCATGCCGGCAGTCGGCTCGTCCATCAGCAGCAGGCGCGGTCGGTTGGCCAGCGCTATGGCCAGTTCCACCCGCTTCAGGTCGCCGTAGGCGAGCACCGCACAGGGGCGCGCGGCCTGTTCGGCGATGCCTACGCGCGCGAGCAGCGCCATCGCTTCGTCCACGTACATCCGCGCGGCCAAAGCGATGACCGAGTTGAGCCTGCGATGAAAATTGAGCAGCGCGGTCTGTACGTTTTCGCGCACCGTCATGGAAGAGAACGTGGCGGTGATCTGGAAGGTGCGCCCTACGCCCAGGCGCCAGATTTGCCGCGGCTTCAAGCCGATCAGGCTGCGGCCTTCGAGCTCCGCGCTGCCGCTGTCGGCTGCGATCTGGCCGTTGAGCAGGTTGAAGCAGGTGGTCTTGCCCGCGCCGTTGGGGCCGATCAAGGCGAGCAGTTCGCCCGAGGCGAGGCTGAAACTGAGGTCGCGCACGGCCTCGACGCCGCCGTAAGCCTTGGACAGATGGGACACCTGCAGCACAGTCTTCACTCGCTGTCCTTCCCCGCTTCCCAGCGTTCGCGGATGAAGCCGGCGATACCCTGCGGGAACGCCAGCACCAGCAGCAGGATCACACCGCCGAGCAGCGCGCGCCAGTAATCGGTCTCGCGCGCAAGCGTATCCTGCAGCCAGGTAAAGGCCGCCGCGCCGGCCAGCGCACCGGTGAGCGTCTGTATGCCGCCCATCAGCACCATCACCAGTCCGTCCACCGAACGCGAAATCGACAGGGCATCGGGCGAAATGCTGCCCTTGGAAAACGCGTAGATCGCGCCGGCGAGCCCGGCAAACAAGCCCGCGAGCGCGAAGCCCAGCCACTGCTGCCGGCGCACGTCGATGCCGATGGCATCGGCGCGCAGCGGCGAGTCGCGCCCGGCGCGCAGCGCGTAACCGAAAGGCGAATACACGATGCGCCACAGGACCAGGATGGCTCCGGCGCAGAGCACGAGGGCGAGATAGTAATAGGCGTTGGTGGAGGACAGCCAGCGCGCAGGCCAGATCCCGATCAGGCCGTTGGAGCCGCCGGTGAAGGCATCCCATTGGTACACCACCGACCAGGCGATCTGCGCGAAGGCGAGGGTCAGCATCGCGAGATACACGCCCGACACACGCACGCAAAACCAGCCGAACAGCAGTGCCCCCAGTCCGCCGGCAAGCGGTGCGAGCAGGAGCGCGAGTTCCATCGGCAGCGCGTGCAGCAGCAGGAGCGCTGCGGCATAGGCGCCCAAGCCGAAATAGGCGGCGTGGCCGAAGGAATGCATCCCGCCCGGTCCCATGATGAAATGCAGGCTCACCGCGAACAGCGCGAACACCATGATGTCGGTGAGCAGCACCAGCGTGTAGCGGTCGGAAACGAGCGGCAGTAGCGCCAGCAGCACGAGCGCCGCGGCGAGGGCCTTGAGCATGCCCGCGGTGGGCAGGTACAGCGGCGACTCGACCGCGGAAGCGCCGCGCGGCAAGCCTTGCGCGCGTCCGAGCAAACCCCAGGGCCGGACCACCAGCACCACCGCCATGACGATGAACTCCATCACCAGCGTCAGTTTGGAGAAGGAGAAATCGATGCCGAACGCGCTGACGTCGCCGATGCCGATGCACAGTGCCTTGAGCACGCCGATGATCACGGCAGCGAGGAAGGCGCCGGGTATGCTGCCCATGCCGCCGACCACGACTACCACGAATACGTCGGACAGTATCGAAAGGTCCATGGTCAGCACCGCCGGCTCGCGCGGAATCTGGATCGCGCCACCGAAGCCGGCGAGAAAGGAACCGAGCGCGAATACGCTGGTGAATAGCCATGCCTGGTTCACGCCCAGCGCGCCGGCCATTTCGCGGTCTTCGGTCGCCGCGCGCACCAGCGTGCCCCAGCGCGTGCGCGTGAGCAGCAGCCACAAGAGGCATAGCACGATCGGGCCGAGCACGATCAGGAACAGGTCGTATTGCGGAAACAGGGAACCGGCGATCCTCACTGCGCCCGCCATGCCCGGCGCGCGCGGGCCGAGCAGGTCGTCGGGACCCCAGGTCCAGAGGGCAAAGTCCCGGATGATCAGCACCAATGCAAAGGTGGCGAGCAGTTGCAGCAGCTCGGGCGCGCGGTACAGCCGCCGCAACAAGCCGCGCTCGATCAGCGCGCCGAATATGCCCACGATCAGCGCGGCGAGCAGCACGCCGCTCCAGAAGCCGAGGGCGCTGCCGCTGAAGGTTTTCACCAGGCTGTAGGCGGTGTAGATGCCCAGCATGTAGAGCGAACCGTGGGCGAAGTTGACGATGCGGGTGACGCCGAAAATGAGCGACAGACCCGCGGCAACCAGAAACAGCGACGAGGCCGAGGCGAGTCCGTTGAGCAGTTGGACGAAAATGGCGGAAAGCGACATCGCTAAATCGGGAATGCCATCATTTCTTTGGTGGTCCCCCCTTTGGAAAAGGGGGGTCAGGGGGGATTTGTATCGCCTAGTTGCTGTTGCACAATGTTGAATATACGCTCTACTACCGCCTCTGTTTCGAGCAACACCTGCAGTCCGGAACTCTTCAGATAATCTGTTCTCACGCTGTCGTAATGCTCTGGCCCCGGCTCGAAGTGCTGTGATCCATCTACCTCGATGACCAACTTGGCGCCAGGGGCGAAGAAATCGACAACGTAGGAACCGATCGGTTTCTGGCGGTAGAACTGTACGCCCAGAATTTGCTTTCCCCGAAGGCTGGACCAGAGATGCCGCTCAGCGTCGGTCATTTCGCGCCGCAAGCGACGCGCAGTCTGTTTCAGGCGGCGATCATAAGGGAGCATATGTCCCCCTTGGCAAACCGAAATCCCCCCTGGCCCCCTTTTTCAAAGGGGGGGATGGAGGTGGGTGGCGACAAGGCCCATTATTCGGCTGGCCGCATTGCCTTGACTTCGGCATCGGTCGGCAGGTAATCCGCGCCGTCGTCGTATTTCCAGTCGACCATCACGCCGTGGCCGTCCTTCAGCGCCAGGCGTCCGACGTAAGCGCCCATGGTGGACTGGTGATCGAGCGCGCGGAAGTAGAATTGTCCGAACGGAGAATTCACCTGCAGGCCTTTCATGGCAGCAATCATTTTCTCGGTGTCGGTAGAACCGGCTTTCCTGATCGCGTCGGCCGCGGCCATCATCGTGGTATAGCCGACGACCGAGCCCAGGCGCGGATAGTCGTGCCACTTGGCGCGATAGGCCGCGAGGAACTTGTTATGCGCGGGCGTGTTGATCTGGCTCCAGGGATAGCCGGTCACGTACCAGCCGACGGGCGTCTCGCCCTTGAGCGGATCGAGATATTCCGGTTCGCCGCCCAGCAGGTTGAACACCGGGCGGCCCTTGAACAGTCCGCGCTGGTTGCCTTCGCGCACGAATTTTTGCAGGTCGGAACCGAACAGCGAGGAGAAGATCGCGTCCGGCTTGGCGTCGATCAGGGCCTGCACCACGGCGCCGGCGTCGATTTTGCCCAGCGGCGGCGCCTGCTCGGCGACGAACTCTACGCCCGGCTGCTGGGCGGAGAGCAGTTTCTTGAATGCGGCGGTGGCCGACTGGCCATAATCGTAATTGGGATAGACGATCGCCCAGCGTTTCTTTTTCAGCTTCGCCGCTTCCGGCACCAGCATCGCAGTCTGCATATAAGTGGAGGCGCGCAGGCGGAACGTATAGTGATTGCCCTTGTTCCATACGATTTGGTCGGTCAGCGGCTCGGCGGCGATGAACAGGGTCTTCCTGTGCTTGGCGAAATCGCTTACCGCGAGGCCCACGTTCGAGGCAAAGGTGCCCATGAGAAGCGAGACCTTCTCGCGTGAGACCAGTTCCTCGGCCGTGCGGACGGCGTCGCCCGGCGTACCATGGTCGTCGCGCGATATCACTTCGACCTGCTTGCCGAGCAGGCCGCCGGACTGGTTGATTTGCTCCAGCGCGAGTTCCCAGCCCTTTTTATACGGCTCGAGGAAGGCGGGGAAAACCTTGTAGCTGTTCAATTCCCCTATTTTTATGGTGTTCTGCGCTACGGCGGACCCGCCGAAAAGCGCCGTCGTCGCCAGCGCAAGCGTGCCCAGCAAAAAAGCCCTGCGTGCAGTCATTTGATGTTCCTTTGCGTTCATCGCTTCCGGTCGTTGTGGACCCGGGTTTTCGCTGACCGAGGCCCACTGACGCGCATTCCGTCGGCCGAGGC
>DATKUQ010000163.1:0-7704 GCA_035530495.1 Burkholderiales bacterium | reverse complement strand
AGGACCATGCGGCGCGGGCGGCGAACCCATCGAAGGTCTGACAGGCACAGGGGGTGGCAGCAATGGCATTTCTGAGTTGGCGCAAGGAGTACGAGGTCGGCGTGGCGCAGATCGACGCCGAACATCGCGGTTTGTTCGCATTGATCAATGCGTTTCATGATGCGTGCGCATGGGACGCTTCGGGCAGGGAAACCGCCAAACTGCTGAATCGCCTCGTCGCCTATACCGAGCGGCACTTCCAACATGAAGAGAGGCTGATGAGCGACAACGGCTACCCGCGGCTCGACGGCCAGCGGAAACAGCACAGCGATCTGGTCGCATCCATTTTTGCGATCAACGAAAGGCTTGCAGTCGATTCGGCTCGGGCCAGCGCCGAAACCGTCGTGTTCATCAAGAACTGGCTGGTCGAGCACATCGTCAAGAGCGATATGGACATAGGCGATTTCCTGCGGCGCAAGGACAAACGTGCCAGTCCCGACCCTCGGGGCGAAGCGAGTGCGGACACCAAGGAGCAGTCGCTCCCCGAATTGGCGAAGCAGGCGGATCAATCATGACGGGTGAGCAAAGCTTGGGAACCGCGCTCGTGCAGAGACACCTTGTCCATGCGTGCGAGATGGAGGGGTGCGAACTGCTCGCGGAAGTGCGCCGGTCGCTGGGCGCGCTGCGAAAAATGAATCGGGTGGCCCCAGAAATTCCAATGAGGGCAGGGGCCACCGAAGAGGGCCCATCGAATTTGGCGCCACTGGTCGAACGGTTTCGCGCGGGCGAGGCGAATATGGGCGAAATATTCCAGTTCCTTGCTCACGGCCTGATTGCGCGGCACATACTCCGCGCAGACCGGGGTTTCTTATCTTATCTGCAGAGGCAGAGCCGGCACGAGGCGGCGCAGCGCCGGCACATGCCTACTCTGCCCGCATAATCGCGGAGGTTCCAATCTATGAACGTTATGAACACGGGCGGCGACGCGCTGGACCGCAACGCCGACGAGATCGTCAAAGAGATCGGAATTCCGCCGTGTCCCGCAATTTTGACAAAATTGCTGCGTGAGACGCGCGCCGAAGAACCCGATTTTCGCCGCGTCGGCCAGCTGGTAGGCGGCGATGTCGCGCTCGCCTCGGCGGTGTTGAAGTTCGCGAATTCGCCGTTCTACGGCTTGCGCACCAAGGCGGTCTCGGTACAGCAAGCGCTGGCGCTGCTGGGTCTGAACACGGTGACCAATCTGGTTACGGGGTTGCTCTTGCGGCAGGCGTTTTCCGGAACGGCCGGACCCGGCATGGAAGCCTATTGGAAGGCGTCGATGGCGACGTCGCTGATATCCGCCCTGGTGTGCCGCGAGACGTGGCGCGGCGATAGCGGCATCGCCTGCACTTACGGATTGTTCCGCGATTGCGGCATGCCGGTGATGCTGCAGAAATTTCCCATCTATGCGGATATTTTCGACGGGTCTGCGCTCACGCCCGGCGAGCCGGCGCTTGAAGTGGAAAACGAGCGCTACCCGACGAATCACGCACGCATTGGTGCGCAGCTCGCACGCAGCTGGCATTTGCCGGAGTCGGTATGCTTCGCCATCCTGCACCACCACGACGTGCCGTACCCGGGCGACACTCTCGCACAGGCCGAGGCGGGTGCATTGTCATTGATCGCCACCGGGTTCGCTGCGGAGCAACTCTACTGCGCAGCCGTTGGCGCCGCTTGTCCGGAATGGGCACGCGCGGCCGGATGGGCGCTGGCTGAACTCGAGCTGACGCTAGATGAGTTCGATGCGCTGGGGGCTCGGGTCAGAGCATCGATCAACCACCTCTGATCAGAGGGGGCGGAAGGCAAAGGGGCGTGGTTTGGCGTGGTCTTTGGGGGTGTTCGGGGCGGGCGGATTCGAGCTTGGCCCGCGACCGCGCCGCTCGGCGGCGCGGGTCGCGCCGTTTTGGTCATATCTGACACGCTGCAGCGGATCGATGAGTACCGAGTAGGCATGGTTGATCAGTGCCATGCGCGCGGCTGCCTCGGCGTTGCCTGGATTCCTGTCGGGGTGGTATTCCTGGGCAAGGCAGCGATAAGCCGCTCTGATAACGGCCGGGCGTGCCGTCGGACTGACTTCGAGTATCTCGTATAGCAAGGCGCGCAGCATGGCAAATGTCCGCGTTGGTTTTGGCAAAGGATAACCCCGTTAAATGAAATTGTAACCCGTCCCTGCATGGCCGGCTTCGCCGGGTCCGGCCGCTCCATCTCCCCCCGACCGCGCTCCCAGCACCCGGAAACAGTCACAGCGGAGCTTTGCTGGCGCGCGCAACGGAAAAGACGCGGAAAGTACCGCTTATTCGGCGCTTCGATCTGGATTTCGCCGTGAATAATGTGCACAAGGCGGCAGCGCCGCTTTGCGTGCAGGCGCGTGCCTGGCGCGCACTCACCAAGGGACGGTGCATATGAAATCCAGCGCAGACGCATCCCGACTCGTGCTTGCATTCGATGCCGGCGGCAGCCGGGCAAGCGGTCCCGACCCGAAAGAGCGGGAGGACGCCGAACTGAGCGCCATCAAGCAGGCGGTCGCGCGCTTCGAGGCCGATGCGAAGGCGACGGCCGCAGCGCACGCGCGCGCCCGCGCGGAAGAGCGTGCGCGCGAAACAGCGGATGCGAAGTCGATCGCCGAGACCCAGGCCATGAGCGCGGCCGAGGCACGCATCAGGGCCGAGGAAGAGGCCGCCGCCTGCGCGCGCGTCCGCCTCGAGGCCGAAAGCCGCGCGCAAGCCGCAGCGGCAGAGCGCAGGCAGGCCGAATTCTTGGCGGCGACGGAAGCCGAGGCTCGCGCGCAAAACGACAAGCAGGCGACCGAAGCTGCGCTGGCGCGGTTGTCGGCCGAGCGCGAACTGCAGGCGCGCACGCAGGCGAAAACCACGATCGAACGCAGCCAGGCCGAGCGCATGCAAACCGAGGCGATCGAATTGCAGCGGCTGCTCGAGGAGATGGAGAAGGCCGCGCGGGCGCGCGCGCGCCAGGAGCAGCAGGAAAAAGAACTCAGCCGCGCGCGCGAGATGGCGGAGACGGAAGCGTTGCAGGCGAGCCGCAGGCGCGCGCAGGCCGAAATCGAGGCCGAGCAACTGACACGAAAACGCGTCGACTTGCAAGTGGAGGCGCGCGACGCGGCGCAGAGCAAGGCACATACCGAAGAGGAGCGCACAGCGGTCGCGGCTGCGCGCATCCAGGTCGAAAGCAGCTTTGCCGAACAGTCCGAAGAGCGGGTGCGCGAGGAGGAGCGCCTGCTCGCGCAGGCGAAGGTCAGGCAGGAAGTCGCCGCGCATATGCAGGAGACGCGGCAGGCGCGCCTGCGCATGGAGCGCGAACTCTGCGCTCTGGCCGAATCCAAAGCGCGCGCCGAAGCGGAGGCCCAGGCAGCCGCGGCGGCGCGCGCGCGCGCGCAAGCGCGGGAGCTGGCCGCAGTGCAAGGCCGCCTGGAAGCCGAACTGGCGGCCAGCACCAACGCCGACGAACGCGCGCGCGCGGAAGCCGAACTCGAACGCTTGGCACAGATCAAGGCGGCCGCGGAAGCCGAAGCGATATCAGGGCTGCAGGCACGCATTGCTGCTGCAGAGGACGCCGTGGCCGCCAGCGCCGCACGCGCCCAGGCGGATCGCGAGGCGACTGCCGCCGCGCTGGCCAAGGCGGAAGCGGAACGCGAGGCTGCGGCCGCCGCGGAGGCCAGCGCCCAGGCCGAGCGCCGCGCCACCGAAATCGCGCGCACCCGCGCCGACCTCCAGTCCGAAGCCAACGCAAAGGCCCTGGAGCAGCTGAAAGCCGAACAGCAGCGCCTGCAGTTGGCGCAGGCCGCTGCGGCGGCTGCGGACGAAAGCCTGCGTGCCGAGCAGGAGGCGGTCGCCGAAGCGCGTGACCGGGCTGAAGCCGAGGAAGCGCTGCTCGAAGCCGAGCGAAAGCGCATCAAACAGGAGAACCGCGCGAAGGCGGCTGCGATCGCGCTTGCGCGCGCTGCCGAGGAATGCGAGGCTGCAGCGCGAGCCAGGTCGGCGGCGGATATCGCACTGCTTCAGGAAACGCGGCGCAAACAGGCAGCGGAGGCGGGGGCCGCCGAAGCCGTGAGCGCTGCGGCAGCGCTTGCGGCCGAAGCCAGCGCAAAGGCCGAAGAACGGCTGAACGCGGCGCAGGACAGACTGCGGCTTGCCGAAGAGGCTGCTGCCGAAGCCCGGGCGAGGGCAGAGGCCGAGGAAGCGCTGCGCGAAACCGAGGAAAGACGCCTCAAACAGGAGAGCCGTGCCAAGGCTGCGGCGATCGCGCTTGCGCACGCCGCCGAGGAATGCGCGGCCGCGGCACAGGCGAAATCGGCGGCGGATATCGCGCTGCTGCAGGAGACCCGGCGCAGACAAGCGGCGGAGCAGGAGGCGGCGCGGAAGATCGAGGAGCGGGTCGCAGCGCAGATGCAGGCGGGTGCGGCGAGCGAGGAACGCGCGGCCAGCGAGGCCAGTCTGAGCGTGGCCGAGAAACAGAGAATGCAAGACGAGGCGTGCGCAGCGCTTGCGGCGCGCGAGCGCGCAAGCGCGGAAACCGAGCTCGCCGCGCTTGCGCAGGCGCGACAATTCGCCGAGACGCAGGCACTACAGGAGACGCAGGCGCGCATCGAGTCCGAGAGCGAAGCGCTGGAAGCTGCGCAAGCGCGAGCGCGCGCCGAATCGGAAGCGGCCTTGTACGCGCATAGGAGCGCCGACGCATCGAGGCAGGCGGCGCATGCCGTTATTTTGCGCGCACGGCGCGTTTTTCTGCTCAAGCGCGTGGCGCTTGCCGCAACGGCGCTCATGGCGACGGCTGGGCTGGGTGCGTCCTGGTATGCGGAACGACCCGCGGCTGCACCGGCGGTCGCCGCGTCCGCTGCGCCGCGGGCGCCATTCACGATGGACAAGCAACAGCCGGCGGCAGACGCTGGCTTCGGGCTGAAGCTGAAAATGACGGACGCGCTGCAAAGCGTACCCGCCGAGCGCTAATCCGCAGGTGGAATCGCGCCGACCTCGGACCCATACCGAGTTGGATCAGGCCGGAAATCGGGTTCAGGGAGCGTTCTGAATCTCGTGGTCAAAGCGAGCGTGTTCCGCGTCCGTAGGCAGCTTCTCCTAATCTTTTGCCGGCGGCGGCCGTTAACTGGTTTGGCTTCATGTTCTGGCTCGGGGCAGCTTGCCCAAGCCATGGCGTGACGAGCCGTATGCTGCCACATACGTCCGCTGCTGTGCAGATCGGCCATCTCGGCTGCACCTGGTGCGGGCGCGCATGGTCCGCATTCGAAAAAAATCGAAAAGCCGAGCGAGCCCGATATGCCCTCAAGGACCAGATCAGGTCAGACAGCCGACTATGTCTTGCCGGAACACCTGCGCATCGGCTTGTACATTCACATCGATCTGCAGTGGTTTCGCCATCCGTTTACGCTGAACAGTTTCAAGATTACCTCCGACCAACAGGTTCAAGACCTGCGCGCCCTCAAGCTGCCGCGCTTTCGCTACGACCCAAAACGAAGCGAAGACGCTCCCGGCTTCGAATTGCCGGCTCCCGCACTTGATGCGGATGCGCCTGCGGCCATCGCCTCGCCGGCTCGCGCGGGCGATGCCGAGCCGGCGGCAGCCGCAGCAGATCCGGCCGTCGAGCAATTGCGCGATTATCGTATTGCCGCCACCCGGACGGAGAAGTCCTTCATGAAGGCAGTCGGCGTCGTGCGTAGGCTCAACAAGGATCTGCAGTCGCGCCCCAGGGAATCCCTGGAAGAAATGGGGCATCTGGTCGATCAAATGGTGACGGTTTTTCTGGGGCGGCCTGAGGTGACGCTGCAGGTGATGGGCGAAAACTGCGGGGGCGAGGAGGCTTACCATCACAGTCTCAACGTGTCCATCCTGTGCATGATGCTGGCGAAGGGGCTCGAACTCAGCAGCGAGCAAGCGGATATCCTGGGGAGGGGCGCCTTATTGCACGATATCGGCATGATCGAGTTTCCCCAGCGCGTCCTGAACGGCAGATCCGGCGAACAGACCAGGCCCGAAGGAATACCACGCGCCAGGCACATTGAATATGGGCTCATGATCGGCAAGCAGTTGGGGCTGGCGCCGGGCATTCTGTCTATTATCGAACAGCACCACGAACTGGCCGATGGCACGGGGTATCCGCGCGGCCTGGAGCTCGAGCAAATTGCGCCGCTGGCCCGGGTGGTTTGCCTCGCCAATTTCTACGACAATCTCTGCAATCCGTTGGATTTCTCCCTGGCGATGACGCCGCACGAGACGTTGTCTTTCATATTTGCGCGGCGAAAAAGCCAATTCGACGCTCGGGTTCTTCAACTCATGATCCGCGCCCTGGGTGTCTATCCTCCCGGCTCGATCGTCGAACTCTCCAATGGAGCGATTGCCATGGTGGTCTCAGTCAATCCGCATAAGCCGTTGCGGCCCTGGGTGTTGCTGTATGATTTCGCCGTCCCCAAGGAAGACGCCGCCATGCTCAATCTGGAGATGCAAGTTGACGTGACCATCAGCAGGGGCATCCGTCCGGCCCTGTTGCCCCCTCCTGTCTATGCCTACCTGAGTCCGCGCAAGCGGATCACCTATTTCTTCGACGCCGGACCGCCTGACATCGGCGCAAGCGAATGAGCGCCGCGCTCGAAGCCATCCTGCTCGACCACAGCGGCGGGATTCTGCTGCTTGTCGATGCATCGTCGTTCGCTATTTGCGCAGTGAGCAAGCCTGCTCTTCGGCTGCTCGGCTACCGCCGCGAGGAACTGCTCGGCCGCCCGATTACCGACGTCGAATGTTCGCTTGCGGATGCGCTGTTCTGGGAGGAAGCGCGCCAAGGCGGTCCGGCGGAGGCACGGAATGCTGAAGGGAGCTATCTATGCGCGAGCGGCGACGTCCTGCCGGTTACCAAGACCGTATCGCGCGTCGCCGACGTTACCGGAAGCTGGCTGGTCGTTCGCGCCGAGCCGCTGGATGCGGGGCCGCGCATCGAAGGCGAATTCATCGCCGCCGCGACGCTTCTTCGGGCAACTCTGGAGGCGACCTCGGACGGGATTCTCCTCATCGACCGTGCCGGCGGCATTGTCAACATGAACCGGCGATTTGCGCGCATGTGGGGCTTGCCGGACGATCTGCTGGCCGGGCGCGAAGACGGCGCAATTTTCGAATTCATGGTGGGACTGCTTGCCGAGCCGGATGCCCATCGGGCTCGTCTGCCGGACCCTGCGCCCGATGCCGACGGCGAAACCTTCGATGTCCTGCATCTGGCCGACGGCCGTCTTTTTGAACGCAAATCAATGCCGACGCGGCATGGCGCGCAAATCCTGGGCCGGGTCTTTTCGTTCACCGACATCACGGCGCGCAAGCGTGCCGAGGACGCGTTGATAATCAACGAGGAAAAGTTCAGAAAGGCCTTCGACGTGAGTCCGGACGCGATCAACATCAACCGGCTCGAAGACGGGCTGTACGTATCGGTGAACGGTGGCTTTACCAGGCTCATGGGCTACACACGAGAGGAAATCGTCGGGCACACGTCGGGCGAGTTCAACATCTGGGAAAACGCCGAAGAGCGAAATAGATTGGTGCAGGGTTTGAAGAAGGACGGCGTGGTCAAGAATTTCGAAGCGAAATTCCGCGCCAAGAGCGGCGAGATCAGAACCGGATTGACGCATGTCGCCCTGATCGACATCGCCGGCATGCCGCATTCCATCAATATCAC
>DATKUQ010000162.1:0-2989 GCA_035530495.1 Burkholderiales bacterium | reverse complement strand
GCTCGCGCCTTGCACCATTGGCATCGAGGCTTGCGGCAGCGCGCACCACTGGGCGCGTAAGCTCACCGAGCTTGGGCATACGGCCAAGCTGATGGCGCCGCACTTTGTCAAACCCTACGTGAAGGCGAACAAGACCGATGCTGCAGACGCCGAAGCCATCTGCGAAGCGGTGGCGCGGCCGAACATGCGCTTCGTGCCGGTGAAGAACGCAGAGCAGCAAGCGATTCTCGCCGTGCACCGGGTGCGTTCGGGCCTGGTGGCCGAGCGCACCGCGCAACTCAATCGACTGCGCGGCCTGCTCGCCGAGTTCGGCCTCATCGCCCCGCGCGGCCGGCGCGCCTTGATGGAGCGCCTGCCGCTGCTCCTGGCCGACGAAACCCTGCCCGGGGTGGCGCGCAACCTGTTCGAGCGCCAGAGCGCGCGCATCCGCCAGTTGGAGGCAGACATTAGCGCAGAGGAAGCGGTGATTCTCGCCTGGCATCGGAACAACGCACTCTCCAGGCGGCTTGATGCCGTGGCCGGTATCGGGCCGATCACGGCCACCGCCCTGGTGGCGAGCTTCGGTGAGGGGCGCGAATTCGACAGCGGCCGCCAGATGGCCGCTTGCCTGGGCCTGGTGCCGCGCCAGCACTCCTCCGGCGGCAAGACCCGGCTGCTGGGCATCTCCAAGCGCGGCGATACCTATCTGCGCATGCTCCTGATTCATGGCGCACGCGCGGTGATCCGCACTCTGGAGCGCCGGGCCAAGGGAGCGGGCAACCCGACCGACCGGTGGCTGGCGAAGCTCCTCGCACGGCGCAACCCCAACGTAGCAGCAGTCGCGCTTGCCAACAAGACGGTGCGGGTGATCTGGGCGCTTCTCGCACATGATCGGACTTACGACAGGAACTGGGTGGGCCAGAAGGCGGCAAGCGCTGGCTGAGGTGCTCCGGCGTCCAGGAACGACACAGTGTAAGCGCAACAGAAGACTTTCTCGATTGCACAGGTGATTTCTCAAGTGATGGCAATAAGGTCAGACCGTGGTCGATTCAACCTTCGGCGCCGCTGGGACCTTAGAGTCCGTGTGGGAGTAAAGGTATCGACCAGCGTATTCCATCAGGGTCAGCGGCAACCAAGGCCGCGCACACAGACCGAATGTAAGCACGCAGTCCTTCCCTCCTTGCCAGCACACAGAATCCCTTGCAAACCGGGGAACGTCCATGTAAGCGGCGCCCTCGCCGCGATAGGTGGTCTCATTCTGGCCCGTTTCGGCGGGAAGGTCTAACATAGCGCCGGCGCGCCGAAACTGCATTTGCATCCGCGCACAGCGAAACAGGACCCTAACCCATGCGCTACAAGGATCTGCGCGACTTCATCGCGCAACTCGAACAACAGGGCGAACTGAAGCGCGTCGCAGCCGAAGTCGATCCGCGCCTGGAGATGACCGAAATCTGCGACCGCGTGCTCAAGGCCGGCGGACCGGCGATTCTGTTCGAACACCCCAAGGGCTACGACGGCGCGAACGGCCGGCCGCGCATGCCGGTGCTGGCGAATCTGTTCGGCACGCCACAGCGCGTAGCGCTCGGCATGGGCGAGGAATCGGTGGCGGCGCTGCGCGAAGTCGGCAAGCTGCTCGCCTACTTGAAGGAGCCGGACCCGCCCAAGGGACTGAAAGACGCCTGGGACAAGCTGCCGGTGCTGAAGCAGGTGCTCAATATGGCGCCGAAGGTGCAGGACAGCGCGCCCTGCCAGGAGATCGTGTGGGAAGGCAAGGACGTGGACCTGTCGCGCTTGCCGATCCAGACCTGCTGGCCGGGCGACGTCGGGCCGCTGATCACCTGGGGACTCACGGTCACGCGCGGGCCGCAGAAGTCGCGGCAGAACCTGGGCATCTACCGCCAGCAGGTGATCGCGCCGAACAAGGTCATCATGCGCTGGCTGGCGCAGCGCGGCGGCGCGCTCGATTTCCGCGATCATGGTCTGCAGCATCCGGGCGAGCCGTTCCCGGTCGCCGTGGCGCTAGGCGCGGACCCGGCCACCATGCTGGCCGCGGTGACGCCGGTGCCCGATGCGATCTCCGAGTACCAGTTCGCGGGTTTGTTGCGCGGCGCGAAGACCGAGCTGGTGAAATGCCTGGGCAGTGAGCTGCAGGTGCCGGCGAGCGCGGAGATCGTGCTGGAAGGGTCGATTCAGGTGGAGGAAACTGCGCTTGAAGGTCCTGCCGCCGCAGGCGGGTCAACAACCTACCAATCGGCCCTGGAAGGGCCGTTTGGCGATCACACCGGCTACTACAACGAGCAGGAGCGCTTTCCGGTGTTCACCATCGAGCGCATCAGCATGCGGCGCGATCCGATCTACCACAGCACCTTCACCGGCAAACCGCCGGATGAGCCGGCGATACTGGCCGTGGCGCTGAACGAGGTGTTTGTGCCGCTGCTGCAAAAGCAGTACCCGGAAATCACCGATTTCTACCTGCCGCCAGAGGGCTGTTCCTACCGGCTCGCCGTGGTGAGCATGCGCAAGCAGTACCCCGGCCACGCCAAGCGCGTGATGTTCGGCATCTGGAGTTTCCTGCGCCAGTTCATGTACACCAAATTCATCATCGTGACCGACGACGACGTGAATATCCGCGAGTGGAAGGAAGTGGTGTGGGCGCTGGTTACGCGCGTCGATCCCGCGCGCGACACGCTGCTGGCGGAGAACACCCCCATCGACTATCTCGACTTCGCCAGCCCGGTGTCGGGCCTGGGCTCGAAAATGGGCATAGACGCGACCAACAAATGGCCGGGTGAGACCAGCCGCGGCTGGGGCACACCGATTTCGATGGATGCGGCGGTGAAGCGGCGCGTGGACGAACTCTGGAGCGGCTTGGGACTGTAAGAACAGCCGCACAGCGCTTGAGTCAGCGCGCCGGCATTTCGAAGCCCTCCGAATAATATGTCATTCCGAGGGCCCCTCGACTGCGCTCGGGGCAGGCTCCGCCTGAGGAATCTGCTTCCTGCGCTCTAAG
>DATKUQ010000161.1:0-4538 GCA_035530495.1 Burkholderiales bacterium | reverse complement strand
TGCACGTCGCGCCCGAGTCCTGGGTCGGCGGGCCGCTGGCGCTGGTCGAGGACGGCGACCTGATCGAGCTCGACGTGCCGGGGCGCAAACTGAACCTCAAAATAAGCGACGCGGAACTCGCGCGGCGCAAAGCCGCATGGAAAGCGCCCGCGCCGCGCTACGCGCGCGGCTACGGCGCGGCGTTCTCGCAGCACATCACCCAGGCGAACGAGGGCTGCGATTTCGATTTCCTGGAAGCCGGAGCGGAGACGCCGGATCCGGAGATTCACTGACACGGTCCTTCCGGGATAGAAATCGCCGCGCGGACCTCGCCCCCGCGCGAGCTCCACCGCTGTCGCAAAACCCAACGACGCAGGAGACCATCTTATGGCCGCCACGATTATCGACTCGAGCATTCTTGGAAACATCTTCAGCAGCGAGGCCATGCGCCAGATCTGGTCGGACGAGAACCGCACTGCAAAATACCTCGATGTCGAACGCGCCCTCGCCAATGTGCAGGGTCGCCTGGGCGTCATTCCGGGAAAAGCCGCGCAAGAGATCGCGCGCAACTGCGACATCGCCAAGATCGACATGGACGAATTGCGCACCCAGACCGAGCGCATCGGCTATCCCGTGCTCGGCGTCGTATCGCAGCTGAACGCCCTGTGCCGCGACAAGCTCGGCGAGTACTGCCACTGGGGCGCAACCACCCAAGACATCACCGATACGGCCACCGTTTTGCAGATCCGCGAAGGCCTGGACATCGTGGATGAGGACCTGAAAGCGATTTCGGCGGCGTTGGCGGACCTGTCGCGCCGCTACCGCGATACGCCGGTCATCGGACGCAGCAACCTGCAGCAGGCGATCCCGGTCACCTTCGGCTTCAAGACGGCTTCCATCCTGGCCGGGATCGAACGCCATCGCGAACGCCTGTCGCAGTTGCGGCCGAGAGTGCTGATGGGCGAGTTCGGCGGCGCGTGCGGAACGCTGGCCTCGCTGGATAAATACGCGATGGAGACGCAGGCCGGGCTGATGGCGGAACTGGGCCTCGCCACGCCGGACATCGCCTGGCACACGGTGCGCGACACCATTGCCGAGGTCGGCGCCTTCCTCGGTCTTCTTGGCGGCTCGCTGGGCAAAATCGCCATGGACGTGAAGCTCATGATGCAGCACGAAGTGGGCGAGGTGTACGAGCCTTACGCGCCGGGCCGAGGCTCCAGCAGCACCATGCCGCAAAAGCGCAACCCGATTTCCAGCTGCTATATCCACGCCGCCGTCTCTGTGGTGCGCCAGCATGCCGCGTCGCTGATGGATGCGATGATCGCCGACCACGAGCGCTCCACCGGCCCCTGGGAAATCGAATGGATAGTCCTGCCCGAGGCCTTCTGCCTGCTGGCCGGAGCGCTCAAGCAGACCCGCTTCCTGCTCGAGGGACTGGAGGTGGATGCGCAGAAAATGCGCGCCAACATCGACCTTACCAACGGGCTGGTGATGTCCGAGGCGGTGATGATGGGCCTGGGGCCTTTTATCGGCCGCGAATACGCCCACGATCTGGTCTACGGGCTGTGCCGCAAGTCGATCGATACCCGGCGGCCGCTGCTCGAACTGCTCTGCGAGCATCCGGAGGTCAATCGACACCTGGACCGGGCGGCGCTGGCGCGACTTTGCGAGCCGGCCAATTATCTCGGCCAGGCCGGAATCATGGTGGACAAGGTTCTTAGCCGCCTTCGGGACCGCCCGGTCGAGCCGGTCGGCGATGTGCGGCAATAACGCAATAGCGGCGGACTTGCCGTATGCTTCCGGCATATATCGAACAATGGGAGCGCTGGTGATGCGAGCAAGAAACCGGCGCGGCACGCCTGTCCCCGGAATATGTTTGCGCGCATAGACTGAAAGGAACACGAATGAACGCGAATCCGTCCGCGAAGACAGCGCTTGTAACCGGTGCTTCGGGCGGCATCGGCGAGGCCATCGCCGAACAGTTTGCCAAAGACCGCATCGACCTCGTCATCGTCGCGCGCAGTGCCAAGCAGCTCGAGGCAAACGCTGCAAAATGGCGCGCACAGTACGGCGCCGCCATCGCCGTGATCGCGAGCGATCTTGCGCAGGCAGGCGCCGCGCAGGCGCTCGCCGACGATGTGCTCGGACAAGGAATCGCCATCGACTACCTGGTGAACAACGCCGGCTACGGCAGCTTCGGCTTATTCGCCGACTCCGACCTGGATTACGATGTCGGGATGATGCGCCTCAACATGGAAACCCTGACCATCCTGAGCAAGCGCTTCCTGCCGGGCATCATCGCGCGCCGCGGGAAGATCATGAACGTCGCCTCGACCGCGGCCTTTCAGCCCGGCCCGTACATGGCGGTGTATTACGCGACCAAGGCCTATGTGCTGAGCTTCTCCGAAGCGATCGCGGAGGAACTCGAAGGCACCGGGGTTACGGTCACCGCATTCTGTCCGGGACCGACGGCCTCCGGCTTTCAGGACAAAGCAGCACTGCACGATTCCGGGCTGGTCAAAGGCAGGCGCATGCCCGGCGCCGAAGAAGTGGGCATAGCCGGCTATCGCGCCATGCAGCGCGGACAGCGCGTGTACATCCCCGGCGCGATGAACTGGTTGCTGGCGCAAAGCATACGCTACACGCCGCGCCGCCTGGTGACCAAGGTGGTCAAGCGCATATCCAGACCAGTCTAAGCGCCGCATCGATGCGCTCATGTCGACTCCAGGCGTCTCCCATACTGGAAGCAGCCTGGATCATAACGCGGCTCAGGACCCGCCGCGCGTATGCTGTTCGAGAAAGGCTTCGATGTCCTTGGTTGCACGCCCGCCGGGCAGCGGCATATTGCTCTGCCTCATGCGAAGTTCCATGCGCGCGACCACGCTTGGCCATTGCGCGGCGGTGTGCTGGCGCGGATCCGGCAGCGCGTGGCATTGGGAGCAGGCCTGTGCGAACAGCCGCCCCGCGGGCGTATCCAGATCCGGATAAGCCTGTTGCCGATTCCCCTGGTAGCCGTTCGGGGACCCGGGCCCGTAAGCGCCCATCATTCCCGGGCCGTAGCCGCCCATCATTCCCCGACCTTGGCCGCCCATCATCCCTGGGCCCATGCCGTAGCCGCCGTACTGCGCGTCGGCGAAGCCGATAGCGCCCAGCGTGCCCGCCCCGATCAAGGCCGCAGCGAAAAGCGCTTTCCTAATATTCACCAGTTTCATAATCAAATCCTTTCAAGTGCTGGGTTGAGCCCGGCGAATCGCTGGGCCGCTCCGGCGATCCCGCAGAAGCTTGCGCCAGCCCCTGATCCAGGGCCTTGGCGCTAAGCTCCGCGAAGGTCTTTGCGCTTCTGCTCGAACTCATTTTTGTCGATCTCACCCTTGGCATAGCGCTCGCCAAGAATGTCGAGTGCTGTTCTATGGCTCAGCCGGGGCTCGCTCGCATGGGAACAGGATCTTCCACCGAATCCGCGTGCCAGCATCACGACGCCAAAGATGATCAGCCCCCAGAACAGCAGCATACCGATACCGAACCCGCCGCCGCCATATCCGAATCCGTTGTATCCCCACATCATGTCAAGCTCCCGTAGTCGCAGTTACAGAGGAAATTCTGAAGGTGAGGTGGTCGCGCCACCCCACCCATGTTCCGTCAGCGGAAACGTCCGCCCGGGCCGCCGTGATAGCCGCGGCCGTATCCCGCGCCGTAGCCCGGACAATATCCGCCGAAGAGCTGGTCGGCGATCGTTTTTTGTTCCGGGGTGAGCGCCGCATACAGATTCTTCAGGGCCGCGGCATTGGCCGCCAGTTCCGCCTCGCGCTGCTTCAGGAATTCGGTTTGCTGGGCGAGGAATTCCGGCGCCGAGCCGGCACTGCGCGCCTGCTGCATTTTGGCGAACCAGGCCTGCCGGTTTTCACTCTGCTTTTTGGCGTTCTTGGCGAAGGCCTGCCAAGCGGCATCCTGTTTGGACGTGATTCCCAACTGCGCTTTCATCGCAGCCAGGCTTTCGTCCGTATTGCCGTAGTAGCCGCCGAACATCGCCTGCGGACCCATGCCGTAGCCGGGACCGTAGCCGTACATCATTCCGGGGCCCATGCCGTAGCCGGGACCGTAGCCAGACCTTGCGCCGTATCCCGGACCGTAGCCGTACATCATCCCAGGGCCCATACCGTAGCCGGGACCGTAGCCAGCCCCCGCGCCGTATCCCGGACCATAGCCGCCCATCATCCCCGGGCCCATGCCGTAGCCATACGGTTGTGCACTAACCGCCGCCGCTCCCAACCCAAGGGTCAATGCGGCGCCCAGCGCCACTGCGATTTTCGTCATGCGTTTCATGGTCGATCTCCTTTCAGTGAATTTGGTTTCGCTGCGGCGCCCGACACCGTTTATCGAAGCATTTCGCCGCACCGGTTCCCACTCTACCGGCCCAATGTATGTGGTCCGTTGCACTTTTGTACGCTAAAGCGACAGGAGTTCAGGCTCGATACACTAGCGTACAAATCTGTCTCAAAATGAAGGCTGTCACCATAAAAGAGACCCTAAACCGGACTAGCCGGAACTAAGCAAAGTGC
>DATKUQ010000160.1:0-2137 GCA_035530495.1 Burkholderiales bacterium | reverse complement strand
CGGTACTGCATGAATTTGGGGATGTCCTGCGAATGCACCAGGTAGGTGGTGAATTGCACCACGTTGCCCCAGCCGGCACCGCAGGATTCGAGTGCGGCGCGAATGTTCGCGAACGCTTGCGCACATTGGGCATCGAAGTCGTCCACACCGATAGTATTGCCGTCCCGGTCGGCGGCGACCTGTCCCGCGATGAACAGGTATTCCGACGCCTTGACCCGGGTGATCTGCGAATATTGCCCCAGGGGCTTGCCCAGGGACTCGGGATTGACGATCCTGATTTCCGCCATGCCGCCGCCTCCGTTCCGTTGTTGTAGTCACAGTTAGAATACACCAATGCAAAATCTCAGGCGCCGCTGGTTCGACTCCCTGCTCGCCTGGTATTTCGTGGTCGTGTGGGGCTCCGGCTTCGTCGCGACCAAGGTCGGCCTGCAGTATGCCGCGCCCTTTACTTTTCTCACGCTACGCTACGCCTTCCTGGTAATCCTCGCCTCGATCCTGGCGGTAAATGCCCTGCATACGCTGATGCGCCATGGCGAGGCGGCGCGCGTCACCAGCCTGATGTATCTGACGCCGATATTCGCGGTGGTGCTCGAATGGCTCTTGTTCGGCGTGGGCATGGTGGCCTGGCAGAATTTGCGGCGACCGGAGGGACGCTGACATGCGCCTACGCCAGCTGGTGACGCTGACCGTCTGCGTGCATACCGCTTTCACCGGCAGCCGCATGCTGGTGTCGCTGTACGCAATCCATCTGCTGCACGCTAGCGACTTCACCGTCGGCGCGCTTCTGTCGTCCTACGCGTTGCTCCCCATGCTGATCGCCGTGAGTGCGGGCCGCCTTGTCGACCGCAGCGGCGCGCGCTGGCCCCTGTTCGGCGCGAGCGCGGCAGTGGCCCTGGGCACACTGCTGCCCTTCGTCTGGCCGCGGCTGGAGGTGCTGTTCATCGCGAGCACGCTCATCGGTACCGGCTTCATGATGTGCCACGTCGCGGTGAGCCAGGTCGTAGGCGGACTCGGCCGCGCCGAGGACCGCGCGGCGAATTTCAGCTGGCTCGCGCTCGGCTTTTCGGTGTCGAGTTCGCTCGGTCCACTGGTGACGGGATTTGCCATCGACTCCCTGGGGTATGGGTACACCTTTTTGCTGCTGTTCCTGTTCCCGCTTGCGCCTTTGATCGTGCTGTGGCGCAACCGCTCGCCGCTGCCGCGTGCGCCGTCGCGCCAAAGCGCGGGCGGCGCCAGTCATGTCATGGACCTGCTGCGCGAGCGGCCGCTTCGCCGCGTATTGGTCGCCAGCGGCCTGCTGAACATGGCCTGGGACCTGTATACCTTTTCCATGCCGATCTACGGCTCGCGCCTCGGCCTGTCGGCTTCCACTATCGGCGTCGTCATGGGCAGCTTCGCGCTCGCCATTTTCGCGGTGCGCCTGCTGCTGCCAATCGTGATCCGACTCGTGACGCCTTGGCGGGTCATCATTGCGGCGCTGCTGGTTGCGGCCGCAGTGTATTGCCTGTTCCCGCTTTTTCCGAATGTGCCGATGCTGGTTGCGCTGTCCTGCGCCCTCGGTCTGGGTCTGGGCTGCTCCCAACCCATGGTGATGGCGCTGCTCTACAACAGCTGTCCGTCCGGACGCCAGGGCGAGGCAGTGGGCGTGCGCACCACGGTGATGAATGCGAGCAGCACCACGCTGCCGCTCGCTTCGGGCGCCCTTGGTTCAGCCTTGGGCATCAGGCCGGTGTTCTGGGCGATGGCGGCGGTGCTCGCCGCCGGCGCATATTTCGTCCGGCGCCACCGCAACCGTTAAAGGGAGTCGAGCCAGAAACCCAGCCCTTGGGCGTTGAGCGCGATGTCGTTGGAATAGATTTCGAGGACGCGCGCATCCGACAGGCGCGAACCCCAGCGCCGCGCTTCCTCGAGGACAATGCGCTTCACGCCCTCGCGCAGGCGCTCCGGCCGCGCCGCGCCGGCATTGCGCTCGCGCAAGCCGAGTTCCGCGTGCGCGTCCACCAGGCGGTGCAGCACTGCGCCCTTGGCCGGAATATCGCGGATCTGGCTGTAATGGGTGACGTAAACCGCGTCGGGCTTGAGCCCCAGGATGAGGTCTATCGAGCGATGATAGGGCGCAGGATCGAACTGCACAGGA
>DATKUQ010000159.1:0-5557 GCA_035530495.1 Burkholderiales bacterium | reverse complement strand
GTCGGCCCCGACGGGCACGAAGCCGGCTGGATCGAGTGCCTGGATCAGTTGCCCGCGGCGCTGCGGCAACTGGTGGAGAAGGAGCTTGCGCGGCGCGAATTCGTGCCCGAGATACTCCGCATCCACGAAGTCTCCAGCTTCGCCACGCCCAGCACCTGGAGGATCGACACCGATCGCGGCGAAACCACGCTAATCCTGTGGGGCGAGGAAGACATCCGCCGACTCGGCAAATCCGGCCTGCTGATCGAGGACAGCCACGGCATTCATTTTCTGGTGCGCGATATCAACAAGCTCGACCGCGCCAGCCGCCGGCTGCTCGACCGCTTCCTCTGAAAACCCATTGCAAAATGAATTTTGCAATGGCCAGTTTAGGGGAGTATGAGGGGATGCCCCCCGAGGGGACTTTCCCCTCAAGGGGGATCGAGACCTTCGGGGCGTATCCCCTCATCTTGAAACGAACTCTGAGTCGGATGAAAACATCCGTCCTGTTCGCAACGCCAGCTTCGACAGCCTAGTCATGCCCGAAGCAGCAAGGAATTACGATTACGCCCTGCTCGCCCGCGCCATCAAGGCTTGGGGGCGCGAACTCGGCTTCCAGGCGGTGGGCATCGCCGACACCGATCTCGGCGCCGCGGAAGTCCGGCTCGCCGAATGGCTCGCCGCTGGTTTCCACGGTGAGATGGATTATATGGCAAGGTACGGCATGAAACGTGCGCGTCCGGCGGAACTCCGGCAGGGCACTCTGCGGGTAATCAGTGCGCGCATGAATTACCAGCCGCAGGCGGCCGATGGCTGGTCGGTGGTCGGTGCGCCCGGGAAGGCCTATATCGCACGCTACGCCACCGGCCGCGATTACCACAAGGTGCTGCGCAATAGGCTTGAGCAGCTCGCGCGGCGCATAGAGCGGGAAATCGGCGCCTTCGGCCACCGCGTCTATACCGACTCGGCACCGGTAATGGAGGTGGGGCTTGCTGCGAAAAGCGGCCTCGGCTGGCGCGGCAAGCACACGCTGTTGCTCTCGCGCGATGCCGGTTCGTACTTTTTCCTGGGTGAAATCTACACCGACCTGCCCCTGCCGCTGGATACTCCGGTCGCGGATCACTGCGGCTCCTGCAGCAAGTGCCTCGATATCTGCCCCACCGGCGCCATCGTCGCCCCCTACCACGTCGACGCCAGGCGCTGCATCTCCTATCTTACGATCGAGCTGAAAGGCGCCATTCCGCTGGAATTGCGTGCGCTGATCGGCAACCGCGTCTATGGCTGCGACGACTGCCAACTCGCCTGCCCCTGGAACCGCTTCGCCGAGACGAGCGCCGAGCCGGACTTCCAAGTGCGCCACGGCCTGGATGACGTACGGCTGGTGGAACTGTTCGCATGGAACAGGAATGATTTCCGCGAGCGCATGGCAGGCAGCGCCATCCATCGCATCGGGTTCGAGCGCTGGTCGCGCAATCTCGCCGTGGGGCTGGGCAATGCACCGACCGGGGCAGCGGTCATCAGCGCGCTCAAATCGCGCGCCGACGACCCGTCGCCCCTGGTGCGCGAACACGTTGCCTGGGCCTTGCAGCGCCACGGCATTTGATCGAATCCTTGAATTGGGCCAGGGTCTGCTAATATTCAGCACATATGCGCGATGACTGTTAACAGACCCTAAGTTCCGCCATGCGACTGCACCAGATCAAGCTCGACTTCATCCCGGAACAGGACCGCCTGCTGCTGCGCGTAAGTACCGATAACCAGATCGAGGTGCGCCTGTGGCTGACACGGCGTGCACTGCGGCTGCTATGGCCGCTGCTGCTGCAAATGCTGCGCTCCTCGCCAGAAATAGCGCTGCAGAGCAATCCGCAGGCGCGCGATGCCCTTGTCGGCATACAGCACGAAGTGGCGCTGCGTCAGGCCAATTTCGCCGACACCTTCAAGGAAGCGCCGCGCGAGATGCCGCTGGGCGCGGAGCCCATCCTGGTGGCGCGCATTCAAGCCAAGCGGGACGAGCGCGGCAACCAGGTATTGGGACTGCTGCCACAGCAGGGCCAGGGCATACACCTGACCCTGGATAACACCCTGCTGCATTCTTTGTGCAAGCTGCTGCAAGTCGCCGTAGCCAAATCCGACTGGGATATCTCACTGGAAATACCGACGCTCTACGCTCCCGCCGGTGCAGATGGCGCGGTCGTGCCGAAAACGGTGAACTAGCCCAGCGTCTCCAGTTCCGCCTGCAGCGCCAGCCATTCTTCTTCAGTCTTGCTCAATTCGGCGGCAAGTTTCCCTTCACGCACCAGCTCTAACTTGAACTTGTTGGCATCGGCATAGCTTTCCGGGTCACCCAGCCATTTGCCCAACAGCGTGCGCTCGCGCTCGAGTTCGGCCATGCGCCGCTCTAGCTTGGCCAGGCGCAATGCGAGCGGCCGCTTCTGCGCAAAGCGCTGGTTGCGCGCCTCGGCTTCGTCGCGCTTGCGCTGCTTGCGCGTCGACCCCGCCGGCTCGCTGGCTGCGCCGCCCGCCTCGCGCTGGCGCAGCCAGTCGCGGTAATCATCCAAATCTCGGTCGAAGGGCTGTACCACGCCATTCGCCACCAGCCATAAACTGTCGGCGGTTGTGCGCAGCAGGTGCCGGTCGTGCGACACGAGCACGATCGCACCCTCGTATTCCTGCAGCGCGAGCGTGAGTGCCTGGCGCATTTCCAGATCCAGGTGATTGGTGGGTTCATCCAGCAGCAGCAGGTTGGGGCGCTGCCACACCAACAGCGCAAGCGCAAGCCTGGCTTTCTCGCCGCCGGAAAACGGCGCGATGCGTTCGAGCGCCATGTCGCCGCGAAAATCGAAGCCGCCGAGAAAATCGCGTAATTCCTGCTCGCGCGTGCGCGGATCGATTCGCCGCAGATGCTGCAGGGGCGATTCGTCCGGCCGTAGTACTTCGATCTGGTGCTGGGCGAAATAGCCGATGGCCAGGCCCTTGCCTTCCAGCCGGCTGCCCGAGAGCGGCGCGAGCGTACCGGCCATGAGCTTGATCAGGGTCGATTTGCCCGCGCCGTTGCGCCCCAGAAGACCGATGCGCGCGCCTGCCGCAATCGCAAACTTGACGTCGGCGAGTACGGTGCGCCCGTCATAGCCGGCGGCGGCGTCCTCCAGCGTGAGCAGGGGATCGGGACCGGCCAGCGGCTCGCGCATGCGAAAGTCGAACGGCGTATCCACGTGCGCCGGGGAGATGACTTCCATCCGCGCCAGCGCCTTCAGCCGGCTCTGCGCCTGGCGCGCCTTGGTGGCCTTGGCGCGAAAGCGCTCGACATAGGAGTGCAGATGCGCGATCTCGCGCTGCTGTTTTTGGTACGCCGCCTGCTGCTGCGCGAGCTGCATCGCGCGCTGCTCCTCGAACGCCGAGTAGTTCCCCGTGTACAGCTTCACCTTGCGCTGTTCTATGGCGAGGATATGCCCGACCGTACCGTCGAGGAAATCGCGGTCGTGCGATATCGCGAGCAGAGTGCCGGCGTAATCGCGCAGCCATTGCTCGAGCCAGATCACCGCATCCAGATCGAGGTGGTTGGTGGGCTCGTCGAGCAGCAGCAGGTCGGAGCGGCACATGAGCGCGCGTGCAAGCTTCAGGCGCATGCGCCAGCCGCCGGAGAAAGCATCCACCGCCTGCTCTATTTCGCCGGCGGCGAACCCGAGTCCGTGCATCAGGCTGGCGGCACGGCTGCGCGCGGCATAGCCGCCGGCGTGCTCGAATGCTTCGTACAGCACAGCGAGGCGCTCGCCGTCATCCTGTTCGTGCGCTCGCGCCAGCTCCTGTTCAAGCGCGCGCAAGGGCGCGTCGCCGTCGATGACGAACTCGATCGCCGCCTGCGTGCTCGCCGGAATTTCCTGCGCCACATGGGCGACTGTGAGCTTTCCTGGGAGTTCGAGGTCGCCCGCTTCCTGGTGCAACTCGCCCAGCAGAAGCGCGAACAGGCTCGATTTGCCGCAGCCGTTCGGCCCCACCACGCCGATCTTCTGGCCGGCGTGCAGGGTAAGGTCGACGGCTTCGAGCAGCGGCTTGCTGCCGCGCGCGAGCGTGAGTTGGCGGAGGGTGATCATTCGATGTCGCGACTCCCGGCACGCAGGGCGCGGAGGCACCCCGGCAAGCCCAAGCCATCCCCGGCGCTCGCCGCAGCTAGTGCCTTGGGCGTGTCCGCAGGCAGCTGCCGCGAGGGCTGGTCCGGATAAACGGCACTACTCGATTTCCTCGGCCGGATCGAGTTTGCGCGCCTCGTCCTCCAGCATCACCGGAATGCCATCGCGGATGTGGAATGCCAGCCGGTCGGCCTTGCACACGAGTTCCTGTTCCGTCTTGCGATAGAGCAAGGGCCCCTTGCAAATCGGGCACACCAGGATATCAAGCAGTCTTGAGTCCATTTAGCTTCGCCAGGATGAAATCGATAAACGCCGGGGCCAGCTCGGCCTCGACCTGCAGCGCGTACCAGTGCCCGCGCGCAAACGCTTCGCATTTTACCGCATCCTTCTCGGTCATAAGCAGCGCTTCGCAATCGCCGAAGTCGAGATCGTTCGCGGTGTAAGCGTGGTGATCGGGAAAGGCGTGATTCACCGTGGTCAAACCCAGGCGCGCCAGCTGGTCGAAAAAGCGCTTTGGATTGCCGATGCCGGCAACGGCATGCAGCTTCTTGCGCAGGAACGCCTCTGCCGGCAAAATTTCCCGCGGGGCGGCCAGGCAACGGAAGCTGTCGCCGCGCAGATCCATTCGGAACGAGGGATTGTGAGCTCCGGGCGGTGCCGAGTTGACCACCCAGGCATCGACCCGGCGCGAAGCCGGCTCGCGCAAGGGCCCGGCGGGCAACAGCAATCCGTTGCCGGCGCGGCGCTCATCCTCCACCGCGATCTCGATGTCGCGCGCGAGGCGGTAGTGCTGCAGTCCGTCGTCGAGCAGCAGCACGTCGCAGTCTGGATGTGCGGCGAGCAGGCCCAGCGCGGCTGCGGCGCGGTCGCGGCCTATCCATACCGGACAGCCGCTGGCGCGCGCCAGCAGCAGGGGCTCGTCGCCCACCAGATCCGCCGTGCTGGCAGCGGCAACCGCCATCGGCGCTGCGGCGCTGCCGCGGTATCCGCGGCTGACGATGCCGGGCTTGCGGCCGCTTCTTTTCAGCGCCGCCGCCAGCCATAGAACCAGCGGCGTCTTGCCTGTGCCACCCACCACGAGGTTGCCGACCACGATCACCGCAACCGGCAATCTGACCGCCGGCAGGGCGCCGCTGCGATAGGCAAACCGCCGCAACGCTACCAGCAGCCGATACAGCAGGCTCACCGGCCACAAGGCCAGCGACAGCGCGCTCAGGCGATACCAGTGCTGTTCCGGAAAGCTTGCTCCCACTTCGTGCAGTCCCCGGCGAGATTCGCTGCCGCGGTTTATTTGGTCTGGGTCCGCGTCTGCGTGGCGAAGGAAATATGGCCGTAGCCGGCCAACCTGGACGCTTCCATGACGTTGATCACAGTCTGGTGAGTAGCATTGGCGTCGGCGCTGATCACCACCACCGGATCCTTGAGTTCGCCCGCGGCGCGACGCATCTCAT
>DATKUQ010000158.1:0-2571 GCA_035530495.1 Burkholderiales bacterium | reverse complement strand
AGCCGAGCTGATGCGCGCGGGCGACGAGCTCCTCCGGGTGGGAAGCGCCGCGCAGAAAGCTGAAATTCGACAGGCAGTGCAGCTCCGCGTAGGCGGGCAGGGCGCTGTGTTCTGTCATTCCGAGGAGCGCGAGCGACGCCCCGAAGGAAGTCCTCTTGGGGGACGAGGAATCTGCTTTTGTTCGGCGTTAACAGCAGATTCCTCGCTGCGCTCGGAATGACAAATGCTGGCTGAGTCGTGTCGCATTTGGCCTCAGGAAAAAATGCCGTGCAGATACCAGGCGCCGGCGGGGCTGCGCTCGCGATAGACCCACAGCAGCGCTTCGTCGGCGGCGCGGGCGATGAAATAATCGCGCGCCATGTCGGCGCCGTCCCACCATCCGGATTCGATCCGCTCCGGGCCGGCCAGCAGCTTCAGCGGCCCGTGATGGCAGGGAATGGATGCGTTTTCCTCCAGGGGCTGCGGCCGCTCGAGCAGCCAGAACGGGCGCAGTTCGAAATCGAGGGCGAGCTGCTTTGCGCAGGGTGCGGCCTGAGCGCTGGCGCGATCCAGATGAACGCTGGCGCGATCCAGATGAGCGTTGGCGCGATCCAGATGAACGCTGGCGCGTTCCGGCCGGTGGTCGGCGCGCAGGGCGATGCCGTGCACGGCTGCCGCACCCAGGCGTGAGCGCAGGCGCTCGATCAGGCGCGGCCAATTGCCTTCCTGCTGCAGTTCGTCGGCAAAGAGATTCTGGTTCGAATGCTCCAGCGGCTCGATCGCCTGCACTTCCAGCGCGATGGCGCGCACCGGCTCGGGCAGCGCCGTCTGTTGCAGCCGCTCGCGCAGCAGCAGCGCGAAGTGCGCGGCCTCGCGGCAGACGCCGACCAGTCCCAATTCGATGCGTGTGGCGGGCGCAGCACGATGCGACAGGCTGAGTCGCAGCCGCCGCGTGCCGGCGGCGCGCGCCGCGAGAAAGCCTTCGAGTTGCGCCAGCAGCCGCTGCACCGCAAACAGCAGGGCTTCGGTCTGCGTGGCTTCGGCCGGCAATTCGATCGCGGCGCCAAATTTCTCCGGCAGCACGAATGCGCCGCGCGGATCGGGCAGGCGGCCCAGCGCCTGATCGAGCGCATCGAGCAGACCCTGGCCGAAGCGGCGTGCAAGCCCGTCGCGCGGCAGCGCCAGCAGATCGCCGACGCTGCGCGCGCCGATGGATGACAGGGCTTGTTCCTCCCCGCTCTGCAGCACCGACAGGGGCAGGGCGGACAATTCGCTCTCGAGCATGGCGGTATCGGCGATCAGACAAGATTTTCCGGCGCGCGCGAACCAGGATGCGGCGCGTGCCGTGGGCGCTGCGGCGAGGCAGGCGCTGTAGCCCATCGCGGCAAGCCCATGGCTCAGCCTCGCCGCTATCTTTCCCAGGCCGCCGAACAGCTTCAGGCTGCCTGAGACTTCCAGCAGCACCAAGTCGGGAAAATCGAGCGCGACGCTGGGCGTGCATTGCATCGCCCAGGCGGCGATGCCGAGCAGGGCCTCGGTTTCGGCTGCGGCCTCGCGTTCGCGCAGGCGCAGGTTGGGCGCGAGCGCGAGTGCCGCCGTGACCGGCATGCCCGCACGCAGGCCGCGCGCAGCCGCCTTGGCGTCGCAGACGAGGAGGCGCTGCCGCTCGGCGACCGCGCAGGGCTCAGGCGAGGGCAAGCCGCGCTGGAATGCTTCCAGCGGCAGCTGCGGCAGATGCAGTGCTATCCACAACATGGGCATAGGATCGGGAATGGGGGTTGCTCTCTGCCGCTGACAGCGCAGGCAGAAAAATGGACCGGGAGAGCGGCGCTCCCCGGCGTTTCAGAATCGACAGCGCAAGCCCGCCGGCAGAGGTGGCGAGCGCGATGCGCAGCACCGCGGGCGAAGGTTCGCGCGCAGCCTGGGTGGGACGGAACAGCACGGCGAGACAGCGGCCGCCCTCGGCCGCGAGCTGCAGGCGCCGCAATTGGGCGTAGCGGATGTCGCGCGGCCAGGCGAGCACGCCGCCGCAGGCCACCGAGCGCAGCGCCTGCTCCGCCGCCCATAGGCTGTCGCTGTCCCTGGTCGTTTTGACGATGACGATGCGCTCGAGGGCGATGCCGGCGGCGGCAAGCGCCGGCGCATAGGGCAGGTAGGGCGGAGCGATCCAGGCGATGAATTTGCCCTGTGCGGCAAGCTGAGCCAGCGCCGGACCGAGAATACGCAGCTCGCCTATGCCTTCGTGCTGCGGCAGGATTTCGGTGAGCGCGCCAGAGGGCCAGCCGCCGCCCGGCAGTTCGGCATCCAGCGGTGCAAAACCGGTGGCAATGCCCGGACAGGCGCTGCGCGCGAGTTCGCTGCCGCGCCAGATGCCGGGATGCTGATCGAGTTCGGCCGCGAGCCTGGCCATGGCACCTCCAGAAACTGTATTTTTATACAGTATCCGGAAATTTGGGCGGTTTGTCCAGGCGGATTTTTTGTGAACGGAGAATTAAGTTGTTTCCAGCGAGAATTAGTCTTTACCAGCGAGAATTAGTTGTTTCCAGCGAGAATTAGTTTTTACCTAAAAACCAGGAGTTAGGAACGGAGAGA
>DATKUQ010000157.1:0-2864 GCA_035530495.1 Burkholderiales bacterium | reverse complement strand
GCGAAAAGCCGCTGATCTGGGACCTTGCCGAGGGCAAGGCCAAGCCTTACGACGCCGACATAGTCGAGCCGGCGCTTGCGGGAACCTTCACGGTATCGGGCATCGAGGTCGGGCCCGACGATGCGCGCTGGAGCCACGCGGATATCGAGGTACAACCGTCATTCCAGAAAATGCTCGATCACATGCGCGCGTTCAATCCGGACTGGGCGGCGGAAGAATGCGGCGTGCCGGCGGCGACCATCCGCCGCATCGCCGACGAATTCGTCGCGGCGGCGTGCATCGGCCAGACGATTGAAATCGAAGGGCGCACCCTGCCCTTCCGCCCGGTCGCAGTCATGCTCGGCAAGGGCGTATGCAACGGCTGGGGCGCCTATCAGTGCGTGTGGTCGCAGAAGATCCTCGCCATCCTGATGGGCGCGCTCGAAGTGCCGGGCGGCACGCTCGGCACCGCGGTCAAGCTGGTGCGCCCCGCGGTATCGCGCGTCGGCTCGGCGCTGCCCGGGGTCGATGGCTTCATGCAATTCCAGTTCAACGAGACCTCGGCCTCGGGCTGGATGAAGCACCCGCATATCCGCAATGCCTACAAGACGCTGGTGCCGCTGGTGTCGGATTCGCCCTGGTCGCCGGCGCTCGGGCCTTCCCACCTGCCCTGGCTGTTCCTCAAACACCAGCCGCAGCACTGGCCGCGCACTACTGCGCCCGACGTCTGGATCTGCTACCGCACCAACCCGGCGATCTCTTCATGGAACGCGCCGGAGGTGGCCAATCGCCTGGCGGAGTTCCCCTTCATTGTCGCCTTCGCCTATACCGACGATGAAACCAATCATTTCGCCGACATCCTGCTGCCCGAATCGACCGATTTCGAGAGCATGCAGCTCATCCGCATCGGCAGCACCAAGTTCACCGAGCAGTTCTGGAAACACGAAGGCTGGGCGATACGCCAGCCGGCGGTCGAGCCGGTGTACGACACCATGGACATGACCGACATCAGCACCGAACTCGCGCGCGAGGCGGGCGTCCTCAGCGAATACGTGCAGGCGATCAATCGCGGGGCAGCGGGCATGGGCCTGAAGGACCGCGGCGGAAATTTCGATTATTCGCTCGACCCGTCGACGCCGCCCGCGTGCGCGGACATCTGGAACCGCATCTGCCTCGCGGCCAGCCACGAGCTCTCCGCGGGCGAGGACGTGCACGATCTCGCCTGGTTCAGGGAGAACGGTTTCATGCTGCGGCCCTTCCCGCAACTCGACTGGTACCTCTATCCCGCGCTCGAGCGCCAGAAGCTGCGCTTCGAACTGCCCTACCAGGAGCGCCTCACCCGGCACGGGCAGCAGCTCGCGCACCGGCTCAAGGAAATCGGCGTGAGCTGGTGGGACAAGCAGCTCACCGAGTACGAGTTCCTGCCTGGGTACGAGCGCTACGCCGACATCTGGATCGATTGCGTGCGCGACGCCGGACGCGATCCGGCCGACTATCCGCTGTGGGCGCTGACCGCGCGCTCGATGCAGTATTCCTGGGGCGCCAATGTCGGCCTGCCGATCATCAACGAAGTGGCGAACAACATCGCCGGGCATCGCGGCGTAATCGTCAACCGCAGCATCGCAAAAAAGATGGGCATCGCCGAAGGCGATGAAGTCGTGATCGAATCGGTATCCGGCATCACCGAAGGCATCGCCGTGCTGCGCGAAGGCATCCGCCCGGACACCGTGCTGATGATCGGCCAGTTCGATCACTGGAAGACGCCCTATGCGAAGGACCTGAAGCTGCCCAGCCTCAATTCGCTCACCGAGATTTCGCTCAAGCTGACCGACGGCACCGGCAGCGGCGCCGACCTGGTGCGGGTGAAACTGTACAAGGCGAGCGATCGCCAGCTGCACAAGGCGGCATGATGGCAGAGCCTGGCACGAGCGCCGCAAACATCCACACCCCGCGTTGGGGCATGGTGATCGACGTCAACCGCTGCGTCGGTTGCCAGACCTGCACCGTCGCCTGCAAGCATGCCAACGACACGCTGCCCGGGGTGCAGTGGCGCCGTGTCATCGACGTCGAGACCGGCACCTTCCCGGACGTGGAGCGCCTGTTCCTCGTCACCGGCTGCCAGCACTGCGCCGAGCCGCCCTGCGTGCCGGTGTGCCCGACCGGCGCCACCACGCAGCGCGCCGACGGCCTGGTGGTGCAGGACTACGATATCTGCATCGGCTGCGCCTACTGCGCGGTCGCCTGTCCGTATCAGGCGCGCACCATCGCCCACGACCAGCTCTGGTATTACGGCCGCGAGACCAGGCAGGAACAGGCGGTGAAACACGAGGAGCGCCTGGGCGTGGCGCAGAAATGCACCTTCTGCAAGGACCGCGTCGACGCCGGGCTCGCGCGCGGCCTGACCCCTGGCGTCGACCCGGAAGCGACGCCGGCGTGCTCTGCCGCCTGCATATCCCAGGCGATCCAGTTCGGCGATTTCAAGGACCCGCAGAGCAATGTCTCGACGCTGGTGCGCGACCATCCGCATTTCCAGCTCAACGCCGAACTCGGCACCGACCCGCAGATCAAGTATCTGTACACCACGCCGGCGGTGCCGGGGCGCGCGGCCGGGGCAGCCGAGGCGGACCAGGAGCGCTTGGCCGATCCGGCCAATCCGCTGGTCGGGAAGCTGCAGACCCTGTGGGACTGGCGTGCGGCGATGAACTGGATTTTTGGCGGCATCAGCGCCGGCATGGCGGTGGCGGCGTGGCTCGCCTCGCTTGCGGGCGTCTTTCCTGTGAACCGTGTGCCGGTTACCCAGTTCGCAGCGGCGGTACTGATGGCGATCGGGCTATTCTTCGTGTTCCTGAAGATCGGCAGGAAGCTGCGCTTCTGGCGCGCCGTGT
>DATKUQ010000156.1:0-3160 GCA_035530495.1 Burkholderiales bacterium | reverse complement strand
CACCCGCTGCTGCGTCGCTTCGATGGAATGGCGCACGCCGCTCTGGCTCGCGCGCATGGGTCGTCAGATCGCCGCCACGGCCCGGCCGAGCGAAGCCTACTCCCGGCACATCGCCCGCCAGTACACGAACACGCTGTGGGCCTTCGATGTTGCCGGTGCGGCGAAAGCAGCCCGCATCCTGGAGGTTTTCGCCTACGCCCGGCGCCGCTACAAGATCGAGCTGTTCGTGATCGACAACCTGACGAAATGCGGGTTTGCCGACGATGACTACTCCGGCCAGAAACGATTCGTCGAAGCGCTGTCCGACTTCGCGCGAACCAACGACTGCCACGTCTGCGTGGTGGCGCACATGCGTAAGTCCGAAAGTGAGGATCACCCCAGCGGAAAGATGGGCGTGAAGGGCTCGGGCGGCATCACCGACATGGTCGCGACCGTGATCGAGGTCTGGCGCAACAAGGCCCGCGAGAAGGCCGTTGCACTTGCCGCCCAGCCGGACGCGGATCCATTGCCGGCAAAGTATCAGCCGAACGGCCCGTGCGGAGCCGACACGCTGCTGCTGGTGCACAAGCAGAACGCCACCGGCAAGGAGCCGACGATCCGGCTCTGGTTCGATCCGGTGAGCACCCAGTTCATCGCGCAGCCCATGCAAAGGGCCCAGCCGATGGTCGCTTTTTCAGCCATTGCGGAGCAGATGAGGGCATGAAGAAGCGGCCGATCAAGAGCTCCGATTACGCACCATCCGCCGACATCGCCCGCACACGCCTGCGCGCGCGCAAGGTTCGAACGGGCGGAACATCGCGACCTGGCGCATCGGCGGTCACGCGCCGCGGCTTGCCTGCCGATTACGCAGGGGGCGATCCATCATCGTGCAACGCGCCCACGAAGGCGGGAACACCGTGTCGAGCGCTTGCGCTGGAATCGGGCCGGTGCAAATTGCACGGAGGCATCGGTGATACACCGAAGGTCAGCCGAAAAAAGCGATTATCGCGGCAGCAACTCATCGACAGGGTCGAGGCATTTTTCGATCGATCACCAGGCCTCAAGGAGCGCCTCGGGGCGCTCAGAAAAGCTTGAACAGCGACGGCATCGCACGAAGATAACTTCGCCGCACGCATATCGATCAACCCCGAACGAC
The DNA here is from genome assembly GCA_035530495.1 of Burkholderiales bacterium. Classification (GTDB taxonomy): domain Bacteria; phylum Pseudomonadota; class Gammaproteobacteria; order Burkholderiales; family SG8-39; genus 2-12-FULL-64-23. Next base: position 2,025 of record DATKUQ010000156.1, on the reverse strand, counting down.
GAGCGACCTACAGGACTGACACCATGTGTGGACCCAGCAACAACGCCGCAAGTCAGGCCCAGGCCAACGCCGCTCAACAGCAGGCGCAGACGACCGCGGCGACCGACCAGATCAACTCGCTGTTCGCCTCGCCGAACGTGACGGGCCAGTACAAGAAGCTGGGTGATGCGACGACCCAGTACTACACCAACCAGCTGAAACAGCAGCAGGCCATCAACAACCGCAACCTCACCTTCGCCGAAGCGCGCAACGGCCAGACTGGCGGCAGCGTGGCCGCCGATCAGGCGGAGCGGGCCGGCCAGGACTACACCCAGGGCGTGCTGCAAGCCTCCCAGCGCGGCCAGTCCGCGGCGGCCAGCCTGCAGGCGCAGGATCAGGCCACGCAGGCCAACCTGATCGCGATGGCGCAAGGTGGCCTCAACGCAACGGCCGGCGCTCAGGAGGCAACCAGCGCGCTACAGTCGAACCTGGCCAACGCCAAGGCAAACGCGACTACAAACGCCTTCGGCAACGCCTTCGGCGATTTAAGCGGCATCTACTCGAACAGCTTGGCGGCCGATGCGAATAGAAAGGGCATCCTGTTCGGCTTGGGCCCGCTGTACTCGCCAAGCACTGGCACGTTCGGTTCGTCCAACATCGGAACCGCAGGAAGCACGCTATGAGCAGCGTTATCCTGCTGCGCCAGCCGTCGCTGGACATGATCATGGTGCTGCAGGCCGGTCTTTCGATGGATGTGGTCAGGTCTCAGTGCTGGTTGTAGCAGTAGGGCGGCGAGCCTTCCTGCTGCAGAATGCACACTCTTCCGCTGACTCTATTCAGCACTCGACCATCGGGGCTGAAGGCATACAAGCGCGGATGCGTTACATGCCAAGCCGCAAGGCCAAAGAAAGCCAGTAGGACAAGCGCTACGAGAAGGCGGAATCGATCGGCAGACATGGATTCTCCTTTTACTCGAACAGAGGGCAGGCCGCGTTCTGTCCGCTTAGGCCGACACGCCAGACCTTTCCGTCCGCATGCACATACGCGTCCATCTGGCAGTGTGCTTGGAGCTGTTGGCCATAGAGAAACACCGCTTGGCTGCGGTACCAGGTGTAGATCGTGTCGGGCGGAACCCGCATCACTGCGGCCGGCGCGCCGTATCTTGACATCATGGACTGCACTGGCTGGCCGCTGTAGCGCAACGCGATCAACTCAGTGAGAGCATCGGGATCGGGTTGCGGTGCGCTGGTGGCGCATCCGGCAATCAGGGCAACTGCCAGCGCCACGGGGAGCCATTGTCGTTGCATGGTCAGAACTCCGTCAGCGTCCATGCCGCGAGCGCGCGGCCGCGGGGGTTACTTCGGTGGGTTGCTCTCGATCGGATGGCGGCGCAGCACTTCCGCGTTCAGCCGCTCCACGTACCGGTTCATGTCCAGACGTTTCGGGTGCGCGCCCTGAGAAGCCGGTGTAGGTGGCATCGGAGATGCGGCCGGCTTGGTGGTCTCGGGCGATGGCTTGTCAGCGCCTGTCATGGCCTGATGGTCGTTGATTCGGCCTGGGCTGCGCAAGCGTGGCGCCATTCCAGAGCCGCACGCCCTGGACGCGGCCCTGTCGACACCCTGTCGCCCAACCGCTACGCCTGGCCACGCCATGCGATCTTCGACGACAAGCGGCATCCACACTACGAGAACCTGATCGCGGCCTGATGACCCGATTACTCGCGCCAACTCTCGGAGTATGGGACAGAGATTGGTACGTCAAACGACTGACACAAAAAAGCCCCGTATTTCAGGGGCTTAGTCGCATATCTGGCGGAGAGAGAGGGATTCGAACCCTCGATAAGGTTTTTGACCCTATACTCCCTTAGCAGGGGAGCCCCTTCGGCCGCTCGGGCATCTCTCCAGTTTTTTTCCCGCATCGCTGCGGAGCCGGCAAGGATACTGACCGGTACGATCCAGGTAAAGCGTTTATTGACCGATCAGTGTTCGCCTGACTCGTCAGCCACACTCCCCGTTTCACCTTCTCCCTTGATCCGCTGATAGATTT
>DATKUQ010000155.1:0-4789 GCA_035530495.1 Burkholderiales bacterium | reverse complement strand
CAGGTCCTCGTTCCATTCGGCCTCCAGCGCCGCCGCTATGATCTCGTGCGCGCGGCGGCAATCGCCGCTGGCGATGAACAGTTGCGCGGCGGTGCGCGCGATGCGCGCATCGCGCTTGTCTTCCGTACGCTGCCAGCACTGCGCCAGCCCCGCCGCATCGCCCGCCTGCTGGCGCAGCGCCTCGATCTGGGCGGTGATCCGCAACTGCGTCGCGGTCACCTCGGCCAATGCGCCGCGCTTGCCCAGCGCCGCGGCCAGACGCCGCACCTCGTCCCAGTGGCCCAGGCGCTGGTGCGCTTTCATCAGCATGCGCTGGGTGGAGATGCGCTTGGGCTCGCTCGCGGACAGCTCGCGCAATACGATCAGCGCGTCTTCATAGCGGCGTTCGTCGAGCAGCAGACCGGCCTGCACCGCAAGCCTGGCGCCGCGCGCCTTCGCCTCCTGGCTGTCTGCACGCGCGAGCCACTGGTCGCGCCGCTCGGTTTCGCCCATTTCGCCCGCAGCGCGCGCCGCAATCAGCGCGTTCAGGGCTTGCGCATGCCCCAACTTGTGCGCCTTGCCGGCCGACTTCTCGGCGCGCGCGTAGCGTCCTTCGAACAAGGCCTGCAGAGCCGCAAGCATTGCAGCCTGGCCTTTTTCACCGCGGCGGCGCGCGCGAAAATTGCGCACATGCAGCGGCAAGCGCAGCGTGTGCACGACCAGGCGCAGCAGCAGATAGCCCAGCGTAAAACCGGCGAGCACGATAAGAATGGCAAAATTGAGCGAAAGCTCGGCGCGGTAAGGTGGGAACACCAGAATGGCATAGCCGTTGTTCAGGTGCGCGGCGAGCGACAAGCCCACCGCGAGGGCAAATACCGCCAGCACCCACATCAGGCCGCGCACCTTAGCCTCCGCCTGGCGCGCTCACCGCACGCCCGTTCACCGCACACCCTTTGCGCGCGGCACCTTGAAATTGCGCACCGCCGCCAGGCTGTCGGCAATCGTCGGCAATTCTATGGCGATGCCGGTCGCTTCAAGCTGCTTCAGACTGGCAATCGCCGCGGCGGTGCTCTTGGCGTGCGTGTCGTAGTATCGCGTCATCCACGCGCGGGCTGTTTCCAGGTCCGCGTGGAATCGCGCCGGGTCTCGCGCCAGCAGCGCCATGCGCGCGTCGAGCAGGCGCAGTTGCAGGTTCTCGCGCAGGAAGAAGGACTGCGTCGGCGCCAGCAGCGCTGCGTCGGGCTGATCCATGACGCGGATGCGCACCAGCTGTTTCATTTCGTTCAACACATCGAGCAGCACGCGCTCCCAGAGGCCGCCCGCACCTGCCGGCGCGGCCGCCTTGGGCGCCATCGGCATACGCTCGTCGAAACGCAGCGGCAGCTTGTCGACGCCGGCGATGAGGCGGTCCAGGCGCAGCGCCATGCCGGTGATATCCAGGCTGGGCGCGGCTTTCAGGCGTTCGATGTCGCGGTCGAGCGCACGCCGCAGCGGAATGAACTGCGGCTCCCCAGAGCGCGCCAGGCGCGCCTCCGCGGTGCGCAGCGCCAGCAGCGCCGCCTGCACATTCCCCGTGAGCTGCAGCTGCTGCGAGGCCAGGGTGAGCATCTGTTCGATCTCGGCCAGCGCCCATTCGTCGTGGCTGCGCGACAGTTCCTGGTACAGGTTCTCCAGAGCTACCTGCTGGCTCTGCGACTCGGCGATCTTGTTTTCCAGCACGCCCAACTTGACCTGCGCCTCGCGCGTGTCTTCGGCCGCCTGCTTCGCCAGCGTCAGGCTTTCGCTCGCCGTGCTGTCGCTGGCGCGCAGGCGCTGGGCCACTTCCTCGCGGATCGCGGCAATGCGGCTGCGCGTGTCGTACCACTGCCAGCCGACCACTGCAATCGCGGCGAGCAGCACCAGTATCACGGCGATGCGCCAGCCCTGCGCCGTGGCTTCGCGCTCGCTGCGGCCGCTGGGCTCTTCCGGCTGGGCGGCTGCCGTCGGCTCCGCCGCGGGATTGACGTCGTCGGCGTGGTTATCGTTCATGGGCATCGGACACGGAACACGGGAGTTCACACTTTAGCAAAAAAAGCCGCAAGGCCCGCGACCAGGCCTTCGTCGCCCGGGCCGGTCAGCACCACGGTGCGTACGCCCGATGCGCGCGCCGCGGCGGCGATGCGCTCGTGCGGCGCGAACAGGGGCGTGTGTTCCAGGCAGCGGCGCCCGGCCTCTCCCAGCATTTCGTTCAGGTTGGCCAGGCCTTCGCTCGAGGTCACGGTGAACGCATCGAGCTCGCGCCGCGCGCACAGATCGAGCAGCGGCGCGGGATCGGCATGCGGCCGGCCGCGGCGGTAGCACTCCGCATACTCGACCGCGGCGCCGCGAGCGACGAGCGTTTCGCCGAGCAGCTCGCGCCCGCCTTCGCCGCGGAATATCACCACGCGCTTGCGCGCCACCTGCTGCAGCTCCGGCAGATCGAGCAGGGCTTCGCTGTCGAAACGCTCGCTCGGCGCGATCACCGCGGCAAAGCCGTGGCGCCGCAGTTCGCGCTCGCTGCCGCGGCCGACCGTGGCAACGCGCAGGGCCGGTGGCCAGGCGCGCCGTGCGCGCACCAGAGCCAGCGCCTTGTCCACCGCATTGGCGCTGATGAATATGGCGAGATCGAAGGCGTCCAGGCGCTCGATCAGCGCGCGCAGCTGGGGGGTTTCCGCGGTATCGAATATTTCCAGCGCCGGGAACAGCAGCGGCTCGCCGCCGGCGGCGCGTATCAGTGCAGCCATGTGCCCCGCCTGCCCGGCGGGCCGCGTCACCACGACGCGGCGCCCGGCGAGTGCGGACGGATTCATAGTAGCGCGGCGAGGATGCGGTCGGCGCCTTGCGCGCGCAATTCGCCGGCGAGGCGCACGCCCAGCTCCTCCGGCGATCCGGACGGTCCGGAAACTTCGGCCCTCACGACGGTCTTTCCGTCGGGATTCGCCACCAGTCCGCGTAGCTCTATGGTCGCGCCGTTGACGCGGGCATGGGCGGCGAGTGGCAGCTGGCAGCTGCCGCCGAGCGCGCGGCTCACCGCTCGCTCGGCACGCACCGCAAGTTCGGTGGCGCGGTGGTTGAGCGCGGCCAGGCTCGCGGCAATGTCGCCGCGCTCTGCGCGATATTCGATCGCGAGCGCGCCCTGGCCGGCGGCGGGCAGGCTTTGCTCCAGCGTCAGCGCGGAGCGGATGCGCGCCCCCAGCCCCAGCCGCTTCAGTCCGGCGGCGGCAAGGATGATCGCGTCGTGCTCGCCGCGGTCGAGCTTGGCCAGGCGCGTATCGAGGTTGCCGCGCAGGCTGTTGACCACGAGCTGCGGATAGCGGCTGCGCAATTGCGCCTCGCGCCGCAGGCTGGAAGTGCCGACAGCGGCGCCAGCGGGCAAGGCGTCCAGAGCGTCGAATTTATTCGAAACGAAGGCGTCGCGCGGATCCTCGCGCTCCAGGATCGCTCCCAGTGCGAAACCGGCGGGCAATTCCATAGGCACGTCCTTGGCGGAATGCACGGCCAGATCCGCTCGGCCATCGGCCATCGCCAGCTCCAGCTCTTTCACGAACAGGCCTTTGCCGCCGATTTTGGCCAGAGACTTGTCCAGGATTTCGTCGCCGCGCGTGGACAAGGCGAGCAGTTCAACCCGGCAATCCGGATATAAGCCGCGCAGCCGGTCGCGCACGTGCTCGGCCTGCCACAGCGCGAGGCGGCTTTGGCGCGTGGCGATAACGATGCGATCGGGATGGTTCAAGACTGGGGTTCTGCTATGGCCGCACGCCTGGTGCCGACGCGGTGGATTTTAGCATGCCTCGCCGCGTTCTTCGTTGCGAGGCCCGTTTGCGCGCAAATGACGCGGGCGCGCGATCTCGCGGCGGATACGCGCTGAACGGATGAATGCCGGAATCGGCCGCGCCGGGTTTTCGCTCGCCGCGGCAAGGAATCTCAAGCGGTGAGCGTCAACAGAGCCTGACCGGATCCCAGTGTCCCGAATCGCTAGTTCATTGAATAATCTGGGTATCCGTAGTTCATGATGGATACCTGAACAACATCCCGCAATGCAAAGACCGGTGGCGCTTTGTTGTTTCTGGCTCTTTAGCGTGAACGTGTCGGAACGACCCATTCCGGTCAGTCGGCGTTTCGAGAAGCGGACGCCCAACGTTCGCAGTCACCGGCGCGAGCCGCTCTTGCGCGCGGCCGGTGCACTGCGGTGTTAGGCGCCGGCGCTTGAAGGAACGACGCCGTACTGTGCGAGAACACGCCTTGCCTCCTCGGGCCCTCTTGCCACATGAGCATGCATCCCCAGTTTCATCGCCGCGTCAATGTTCCGCAAGCCGTCATCCAAAAACAGGACGTCCGACGGTGAGAGGCCCATTCCTTCGAGCGCGACCAGGAAGGCCTCGGTGGCGGGTTTCAAACATCCAATCTGGTGTGACAGATACATCTGGTCAAACCGATCCACTAAACCCATTGCCCGGATCTTGTCCCAATGCACCGCACTCGTATTGCTCAGCGCGGCCACGTGATAGGTGTCCGGTATTTCATCCAACAGCTGCAGCGCGCCTGGCAAGAGCCCCGTTGGCCAGTTGCAGAAATCCTCCAGGAAGCGGTCGGCGGTGACTGGCAATCTGAGGTCTGCTACGACGCCAGCTGCGAACGCTGACGCATCTATCTTCCCGGTTTCGTGTGCCACGACCGACGGCGATGCGATCCACATTGCGTGGAGAGCTTCGTGCTGGGGCTCCACGCCGAGCAGCTTCGCCATAGACGGCACCCCGTCGAGCGCCACCAGCACCCCACCAATATCGAAGAG
>DATKUQ010000154.1:0-7960 GCA_035530495.1 Burkholderiales bacterium | reverse complement strand
ACAGTCGGATGACTTCCATGCGGTCGAGCAGCGCCGGCGGAATGTTGAGCGTGTTCGCGGTGGCGACAAACATTACTTCTGAAAGGTCGTACTCGACCTCGACGTAATGATCGACGAAGGTATGGTTCTGCTCCGGATCCAGCACTTCGAGCAGTGCCGAAGACGGGTCGCCGCGAAAGTCCATGCCGAGCTTGTCCACTTCGTCGAGCAAAAACAGCGGATTGCGCACGCCGACCTTGGTCATGTTCTGCAGGATCTTGCCCGGCATGGAACCGATGTAGGTGCGGCGGTGGCCGCGAATCTCCGCCTCGTCGCGCACGCCACCCAGCGACATGCGCACAAACTTGCGGTTGGTCGCCTTCGCGATGGACTGGCCCAGCGACGTCTTGCCCACGCCGGGCGCGCCCACCAGGCACAGGATGGGCGCTTTCACCTTGTCGACTCGGCTTTGCACCGCAAGGTACTCGACGATGCGCTCCTTGACTTTTTCCAGACCGTAATGATCGGCGTCGAGGCTTTTCTCCGCCGCGGCGATGTCCTTGGAAATCTTGCTGCGCTTTTTCCACGGCAGTCCGACCAGTATGTCGATGTAGTTGCGCACCACGGTGGCCTCCGCCGACATCGGCGACATAAGCCGCAGCTTCTTCAACTCGGCTTCGGCCTTGACGCGCGCATCCTTGGGCATGCGCGCGACCTTGATTTTCTTTTCCATCTCGTCCAGATCGGCGCCGTCTTCGCCCTCGCCCAGCTCTTTCTGGATCGCCTTGACCTGCTCGTTCAGGTAATACTCGCGCTGGCTTTTCTCCATCTGCCGCTTGACCCGGCCGCGGATGCGCTTTTCCACCTGGAGGATGTCGATTTCCGTCTCGAGTTGCCCGAGCAGGTGCTCCAGGCGCGCCTTGACGTCGAACATCTCCAGCACCTGCTGCTTCTGTTCCAGCTTCAGCGGCAGGTGTGCGGCGACCGTGTCGGCGAGGCGCCCGGCCTCCTCAATGCCGCCGAGTGAAGTCAGTATCTCGGGCGGAATCTTCTTGTTCAGCTTCACGTACTGGTCGAACTGGGTCACCAGCGCCCTGCGCATCGCTTCGACCTCGTTGTTGTCACTCGCGTCCGCAGGGACCGGGCGGGCCACCGCCGTGTAATGGCTGCGCTGGTCATCGATTTCCTTGATCACCGCGCGCTGGCCGCCTTCGACCAGGACCTTTACCGTGCCATCGGGCAGCTTCAGCATTTGCAGAATGTTGGCGATGCAGCCGATTTGGTACATGTCCTCGGCGGCGGGCTCGTCCTTGGCCGCGGATTTCTGCGCCGCGAGCATGATGCTTTTGCCCGCTTCCATGGCGATTTCCATCGCCTTGATCGACTTGGGACGACCGACGAACAGCGGAATCACCATGTGCGGAAACACGACTACGTCGCGCAGCGGCAGCAGCGGAAACTGGGTCAGGTCGGAAGAATATTCAGTAGCGGACATGGCGGTACCTCGGCGGGACACTCAATCAGTAATAGATGGGGGCGGGGGACATTAGTTCAACCCCGTCTGCGCGCTCAGGAGAGCGAACCTGCGACCTTGGGCGGGTCGGAATAGATCAGCAGGGGCTTGCCTTCGCCCTTGACAGTCGGCTCGTCGATAACCACCTTGCTGACGTTCTCCATGGTCGGCAGCTCGTACATCGTGTCGAGCAGCACCTGCTCGAGGATGGAGCGCAAACCGCGCGCACCGGTCTTGCGCGCGAGCGCCTTCTGCGCGATCGCCGAGAGCCCGGCGGTGCGTATCTCCAGCTCCGCCCCCTCCATGCCGAACAGGCGCTGGTACTGCTTGATCAGCGCGTTCTTGGGTGTGGTGAGAATCTCGATCAACGCCGCCTCGTCCAGCTCTTCCAGCGTGGCGATCACGGGCATGCGCCCGACGAACTCCGGTATCAGGCCGAATTTGATCAGATCCTCGGGCTCCACCGCGCGCAGCACCGCGGTGATGTCCTTGCTGTCCTTGAGGCTGCGCACCTCGGCACCGAAGCCGATGCCGCTCTTCTCCGAGCGGTTGCGGATGATCTTCTCCAGGCCGTCGAATGCCCCGCCACAGATGAACAGGATGTTGGTCGTGTCCACCTGCACGAAATCCTGGTTCGGATGCTTGCGCCCGCCCTGCGGCGGCACCGAGGCGACAGTGCCCTCGATCAGCTTCAGCAGCGCCTGCTGCACGCCCTCGCCGGAGACGTCCCGAGTGATCGACGGGTTGTCGGACTTCCTCGATATCTTGTCAATCTCGTCGATATAGACGATGCCGCGCTTGGCCTTGTCGACGTCGTAGTCGCAGTTCTGCAGCAGTTTCTGGATGATGTTCTCGACATCCTCGCCGACATAGCCGGCCTCGGTCAGGGTGGTGGCGTCGGCGATGACGAAGGGCACGTTCAGCAAGCGCGCCAGCGTCTGCGCCAGCAGCGTCTTGCCCGATCCGGTGGGCCCAATCAACAGTATGTTCGACTTCGACAGTTCGATCTCGTCGCTTTTCGACAGGTGCTTGAGCCGCTTGTAATGGTTGTACACCGCCACCGACAAAATGCGCTTCGCCAGATCCTGGCCGATGACGTATTCGTTGAGGATGTCGCAAATCTCTTTCGGCGTCGGCAACTCGGACTTCGCTGTCTTGCCCGATTTGTCGGCGCCGGTCTCCTCGCGAATGATGTCGTTGCACAGCTCGATGCATTCGTCGCAGATGAACACCGAAGGGCCGGCGATAAGCTTCCTCACCTCATGCTGGCTCTTGCCACAGAAGGAGCAATACAACAGCTTTTCACCGGTGTTTTTTTCGGTCATCTATGCCTCACTTCTTCGCCTCGGCCCGATTGCTCAGCACATTGTCCACCAAACCGTATTTCACCGCTTCCTCCGCGGACATAAAGTTGTCCCGGTCGGTATCGCGCGCGATGGTTTCGACGTTCTGTCCTGTGTGCAGGGCCAGCATCTCGTTCAGCCGCCCGCGCAGGTAGAGGATTTCCTTGGCGTGGATTTCGATGTCCGAGGCCTGCCCCTGGAATCCGCCCATGGGCTGATGGATCATGACGCGCGAATTGGGCAGGCAGTAGCGCTTGCCCTTGGCCCCGGCAGCGAGCAGGAACGAGCCCATGCTGGCGGCCTGGCCCACGCACAGGGTGCTCACGTCGGGCTTGATGAACTGCATCGTGTCGTAGATCGCCAGTCCGGCAGAGACAGAACCTCCGGGCGAATTGATATAGAAGGAGATGTCCTTGTCGGGATTTTCCGACTCGAGGAACAACAACTGGGCAACGATCAGGTTGGCCGTCATTTCGTTCACGACGCCCACGAGGAACACCACCCGCTCCTTCAGCAGGCGCGAGTAAATGTCGTAGGCGCGCTCGCCACGCCCGCTCTGCTCGATGACCATGGGGACCAGGCCCAGTCCCTGCGGCCCGTCAAGACCGGCCTGCGGCTCCGTCCACCCTGCCACCTGCGGCTTCCAGCCAGCTTGCATCATGAGCCTTGCCCCATAAACTCTTCGAATTCCACGGCCTTGTCCTCAACTTTCGCTTGCGCCAACACCCAGACGACCACATTGTCCTCCAGCGCCAGATTCTCCATTTCAGACAAGCGCTGCGGCTGAGAATAGGTCCATTTTACCACCTCGTCGGGCTGCTCATAGGTCTCGGCCTGCTCCTGCACCAGGGCACGCACCTGCTCCGGCTTGGGCGCAAGACCATGCACCCTCACCAACTCCGCGATGATCAATCCCAGTGACACGCGACGCCGGGCCTGCTGCTCGAACATCCCCGGATCAATCGGCATCTGCTCCATCTTCATGCCGCGCGCTTCCAGGTCGGCGCGCGCAGCCTGCACCAGCCGCTGCGATTCCATCTCGACCAGCGACTTGGGCAAGTCGATCTTTGTCGCGTCGAGCAGCGCCTGCATGGCCTTGTTCTTGAGATCTGCCTGGGCGCGCGCTTTCACTTCGCGCTCGATATTGGCCTTGATCTCGGCGCGCATCTTGACGAGGTCGCCGTCGGCGACGCCGAGTGAACGCGCAAACTCGGCATCCACCTCTGGCATGTGCGCCTCCTCAACCTGCTTGACGGTCAACTCGAAACTCGCGCGCTTGCCCGCCACGTCCTTGCCGTGGTAATCGGCCGGAAACGTCACGTCGAACGTCTTGCTGGCGCCAGCCGCGAGGCCCAGAGCGCCGGCTTCGAACTCGGGCAGCATCTGCTTCTCTCCCAGGACGAAGGCAAAATCGCTCGCCCTGCCGCCGGTGAACTCGACACCGTCGATTTTGCCCACAAAATCCGCAGTGACTCGGTCACCCGTGGCGGCCGGCCGCTCCACGCTGTGGAAATGCTGCCGCTGCTTGCGCAGGATTTGCAGCGTCTTATCGACTTCGGCATCGCCCACCGTGAGCGCGGCGCGCTCGATCTTGCTCGAACTGACGTCGCCCAGCACCACTTCAGGGTAGATCTCGAACGTGGCGCTGAATTCGATGTTCTTGGCGTCGGCGTCCCCGGATTTGGGCTCGATGCGCGGATAGCCGGCCACCTTGAGCTTCTGCTCGCGCACCACGTCGCTGAACGCTTTCTGCACGGCGTCGCCGATAACCTCCGAGCGCACCTGCGGCCCGTACTGCTGGGCGACGAGTTTCAGCGGCACCTTTCCCGGACGAAAGCCCGCCATGCGCAGATTGCGCGAGAGCTTTTTCAGCCGCTCGTCTACCTGCTTCTCGACTTCCTCGACCGGAACCGCCATGTCCAGGCGGCGCTCCAACGAGCCCAGGTTCTCCAAACTTGTCTGCATCAAATTCCCTCAATGTCTGCCACTAAACCGGGAAAGCGAAAGGAGGCACACCCATTTCGCGACCCACTCATCCAACCAGCACGGCATGGTGCGAAGGAAGGGACTCGAACCCCCATGCCGTAAGGCGCTGGAACCTAAATCCAGTGCGTCTACCAATTCCGCCACCTTCGCGCGCGTTCAATTTTACGCGATTTCCTCCTATACTGTCAGGCCGAATCCCCAAGAATTTCAAGCCAATGTCCGCAGGCCACTACGAGAATTTCCCGGTCGCCTCGGTGCTCCTGCCGGCCCCCTTGCGCCATCCGGTCTCGGTCATCTACCACTTTGCGCGCTCGGCCGACGATTTCGCCGATGAAGGCGATCTGCCGGCGGACCGGCGGCTGGCGCTGCTAGACGATTATCGACAGGAACTCAGGCGGCTTGAGGCAGGCATCGCGCCCGACGGCGCGCTTTTCGCGGAACTCGGGCGGATCGTGCGCGACTACCGCCTGCCCTTGCAACTGTTCCACGACCTGCTCGACGCGTTTGCCCAGGACGTCGTCAAGAACCGCTATGCCGACTTCGCCGAACTCATGGACTATTGCCGCCGCTCGGCCAATCCGGTAGGCCGCCTGCTGCTGCATTTGTTCAAGGCGGCGACCGAAGAAAACCTGAGGCTTTCGGATGCGATCTGCAGCAGTCTGCAATTGATCAATTTCTGGCAGGACGTCGATATCGACTGGCGCAGGCAGCGCATCTACCTGCCGCAGGACGAAATGCGCCGCTTTGGCGTGGCCGAGCAGCAGCTTTCCGCCAAGGACACTTCCGGCGGCTGGAAAGCGCTGATGCAGATGCAGGTCGCGCGCGCGCGCGCGCTGATGCACTCGGGCGCACCCCTGGGGCGCGCGCTGCCTGGCCGGATCGGCCTGGAAATCCGCACCATCGTCCAGGGCGGCCTGCGCATACTCGAAAAAATAGACAAGGTCGGGGGCGACGTCTACCATCAGCGGCCGGTGCTGCGCGCTTACGACTGGCCCTTGCTGCTGCTCAGGGCCTTCACCGCCTGAAGGCACGCTACCGATTCCATTGCAGCTCAACTGAGATCCACGACCCCGGGATACCCGTGACTCCAGACGAATACTGCCAAGACAAAGCAGCACAGAGCGGCTCGAGCTTCTATTACTCCTTTATGTTTCTGCCGCCGCAGCGCCGCCGCGCGATCACCGCGCTGTACGCCTTCTGCCGCGAGGTGGACGATATCGTCGATGAATGCGCCGATAGCGCCCTGGCGCAGACCAAGCTCGCCTGGTGGCAGCAGGAACTGGCGCGGCTCTATGCCGGCTCGCCGCAACATCCGGTGACGCGGGCACTCGAGCCCGCGATCGAGCCCTTCGGCATCAAGCATGAATACCTGACCGAGATCATAGCCGGCATGCAGATGGACCTGAGCCAGAATCGCTATCTCGATTTCCCCGCGCTGGAGCAGTACTGCCACCGCGTCGCCGGCGTAGTGGGCCTGCTCGCCGCTTCCATCTTCGGCTATCAGGACGAGCGTACGCTAGCCTACGCTCACACCCTCGGCCTCGCTTTCCAGCTTACCAACATCATCCGCGACGTCGGCGAGGACAGCCGCAAGGGGCGCATCTATCTGCCCATGAACGAGCTGCGGCAGTTCAACGTAAGCCCGGCCGACATCCTGCACGCGCGCCAGACCGAGAATTTCGCGCGCCTGATGACGTTTCAAATCGAGCGCGCGGAGCGCTATTACGGCGCCGCGCTCGAACAATTGCCGCAAGTGGACCGCAAGGCACAGCGGCCCGGCCTGATCATGGCGGCGATTTACCGCACCTTGCTGCGGGAAATAGCAAACGACGGCTGCAAGGTCCTGAACCAGCGCACGGCCTTGCCCCCCCTGCGCAAGCTGTGGATCGCATGCAGGACCTGGTTCACGGCGTGAGCGTCGCCGTCATCGGCGCTGGCTGGGCCGGCATGGCCGCGGCGGTCACGCTCGCGCAAGCCGGGACCCGCGTCACGGTGTTCGAAGCGGCGCGGCATCTGGGCGGGCGCGCGCGCTCGGTCGCGATCGAGGGCATCGAACTCGACAACGGCCAGCACATCCTGATCGGCGCTTATCGCGAGACGCTGCGCCTGATGCGCGCGGTCGGCGCCGACCCGGAGCAGTTGCTGCTGCGCCAGCCGCTCGCGATCGAGTACCCGGGCAAATTCAGTCTGCACGCCCCGCGCCTCCCAGCGCCGCTGCATCTGCTCGCCGGCCTGCTGACTGCCCGCGGGCTTTCCTGGAGCGAGCGCATCGCCGCGATGCGCTTCATGACGGCGATGCGCGGCAAGGCCTACCGCATCGCGACCGACTTGCCGGTAGCCGAACTGCTCGCGCAGCATGGCCAGAGTGGGGCGCTCGCGCATTATTTGTGGGAGCCGCTTTGCGTGTCGGCCCTCAATACCCCGGCGGCCTCGGCCTCCGCGCAGGTATTTCTCAATCTGTTTCGCGACGCGCTGGATGGTGCGCGCGCGAACGGCGACTTCCTCTTCCCGCGCGCCGATTTGGGCCAACTCTTTCCCCAGCCGGCGGCGGCCTTCGTGTGCGCCAACGGCGGCTCGGTGCGGCTGAGTACACCGGTGCGGACAATGGAAAAGACCGGGGACGGCTTCGTCCTCGACGCGAGTCCGGAGCGCTACAGCCATGCCGTCCTCGCCGTAGGGCCGCATCAGCTCGACGCACTGCTCGATCGCTTCGCGGCACTCGCACCGGTACGCGGGAACGTGGCGGCGTTCACCTACGAGCCGATCTACACCTGCTATCTGCAGTATCCGCAAGAGGTGTCGATGCCGCAGCCGATGACGGGCTTCGAAGGCGGCTATGTGCAGTGGATATTCGACCGCGGCCGGCTGAACGGCAGGGCGGGACTGCTGGCGGCGGTAATCAGCGCGCACGGCGCGCATCAGGGCGCTTCCCTCGAAGCGCTGGCGGACGCCATCCATCGCGAACTGGCCGCATCCATGCCCGGCCTGCCCGCACCGCTGTGGTCCCGCGTCATCGCGGAGAAGCGCGCCACATTCTCCTGTCGCCCCGGCATTGAACGGCCGACGAACCGGACGGCGATCGACCGGCTTTATCTGGCGGGGGACTACACCGCCAGCGACTATCCGGCCACGCTGGAGT
>DATKUQ010000153.1:0-9525 GCA_035530495.1 Burkholderiales bacterium | reverse complement strand
TGCATCCGCCGGCAAGCGGCGGGCAGAAGAGTAACCAGACCATGTCAGACAAAGCGACCACACGGATTCTCGTCATCGACGACGATATGGAGTTTCGCGAACAGATGCGAATGCAGCTCGCAGCGGCGGGCTACGCCGCCGAGGTGGCTGAAGACGCGGTCGAGGGCGGCAAGGCAATCCTCGAACGCCCTCCCGACCTGGTCCTGTGCGACATCCGCATGCCGCATTTGGGCGGCCTGGATCTGTTGGCGCTGATGCGCACGGATGAACGTTGCGCGTCGATCCCGGTGATTTTCGTTTCCGGCTTCGGCGACAACGAGACCATCGCCAAAGCGGTCGATCTGGGCGGGGCGGATTTCCTCTCCAAACCGATCGCGCACGCGGACCTGATCGCCTCGATCGAAGCCTGCCTGAAGGCCGGAGGGCGCAAGGGAATTTCGAGCGATGTCGGCTTTCCCCCGGTGGTCTGAGCGCGTTTCGCCCGCCCCGCGCGAGGGGGCAGGCACCCTTACACAAGTTGAAGCATTCCCGATCGACCGCCGCATTTCCCCCGCGGGCGCAACTCGCGGCGCATGAGCCTCACCGCGCTCGCGCTGGTGGTCCTCGCCGGCCTGATCCACGCGATCTGGAACATCGCTGCGAAGAAGGCCGGCGGCGACGTGCGCTTCGCTGCGTTCTGCGCGCTGCTGATGACGCTGATCTGGGCGCCGCTCGGCCTGTGGCTGGGCTGGCGCGCGCTGCCACTGTGGGGCGCGACGCAGTGGGCGCTGGTGGTCGCGAGCGGCGTGGTGCACGTGTTCTATTACGTCATCCTGCTGCGCGGCTACCGCAAGTCGGACCTGACGGTGGTGTATCCGCTTGCGCGCGGCTCGGGTCCGCTGCTCTCCTCGCTGGTCGCGCTGTTCCTGCTTGGAGAACACCTCTCGCTCCTGGGCGCGCTCGGTGTCGCCGCGGTAGTGGGGGGCGTGTTCCTGGTCGCCGGCGGCCCGGGGCTGTTCCGCGCGGCGCAGGATCCGGCGAAGAAGGCGCGCGTGCTCACCGGCATGGCCTACGGCCTCGCGACCGGGGTGTTCATCGCGACCTATACGGTGGTGGACGGCTACGCGGTCAAGGTAGTGCTGATGTCGCCCATCCTGGTCGATTATTTCGGCAGTTTCGTGCGCCTGGTGCTGCTGGTGCCGCCGCTGCTCGTCGACCGCGACGCGACTGCGGCGCTGTGGCGCACGCAGTGGAAATACGCACTGGCGGTGGCGACGCTCAGCCCGGTGAGCTACGTGCTGGTGCTGTTCGCGATGCAAACGGCGCCGCTGTCGCACGTGGCGCCGGCGCGCGAGGTGTCGATGCTGTTCGCCGCGCTGATCGGCGGGCAGTTGCTCGGCGAGGGCGATCGCGCGCTGCGCATCCTGGGCGCGGCCTGCATCGCGTTCGGCGTGATGGCGCTGGCGCTGGGGTGATGACCGGCGCTCGCGCCTTTGGCCCGTAGAACCCGGTGCAAATTGACCACCGCTATTCTCATGTCATCCCGAGCGAAGCGAGGGATCTGCTTTTCGACTGGAAGAAAAGCAGATCCCTCGGGGCCGCCAAAGCGCAAGCGCCCTGCGGGCGTTGCGTGGGCCCTCGGAATGACATTTCATTCTGCAATGGATCCCTAGACCTTCTGCGGGCCCGGCCTGTCATCTTCGACGATGTACACGGCGGACACGGAGTGCGGAGCGTTCTCCGGCAATCAACGAACATGCCTGCACTGCTTCCCGCGTGCCTGCCGGTATGGCTCATCGCATAGCGCATCAACGCTCCTCGCGCCGGCGGGCGGCCGGGCGTTCCGGCGGCGTCGGCGCTGCGGTTCGCGGCGCGGGCGCTCTTGCGGCGGGGGGTCTCGCCGCGGGCGCAATTGCGGGGGGTCTCGCCGCGGGCGCAATTGCGGGTGCTCCTGCGGCCGGCGCGCGGCGCGGCGCGATATGTTCCTGGGCGCGTCCGCGTGGGCTGGATTCGCGCGTCTGGTGGCCTCGAGGGACAGATCCGGATGCGCCGGGTCGCTGTTCGAGCTTCGGCCTGATCGCCGGCTGCGGCGCGAGCCGGGCAGGCGCGTTGCGATTGGGAAGCGCGCGCGGCGCGTGCGGGGGCGCGGTCTCCCGATTGGGAAACGCGCGTTGCGCCGGCTGCGGCGTACGCCGAGGCGCGGTTTCGCGATTGGGGAACACTCGTTGCGCCGGCTGCGGCGTGCGCCGAGGCGCGGTCTCCCGATTGGGGAGCGCGCGTTGCGTCGGCTGCTGCGTACGCCGGGGTGCGGTTTCGCGATTGGGGAACACCCGCTGCTCCGGCTGCGGCGCGCGCGGCGGCGCCGTTTCGCGATGGGGAATCTGGCGGTTCATGGGAGCGCCGGTGGCGTTGGGCGGCGCTTGATATCCGCGGTACCGCTCCCGGCTCTCTGCGGGTCGATTTTCCGGGCCGAAATGCTGGCGCAGCTCCGGGCTGCGGTAGGGCATGTTCCGGCGGTGCGCAGGCTCGTGGCGCCATGGCGTAATTGCTTCACGCCCGTGGCCCTCGAACCGGTGCCTGGCGAAACGCCTGTCGTAGTAATCGTTGTGGATGACGTCGACGTGGCGGCTGTGCCAGTCCACGGCGCCAAAGAAGAATCCGAACGACACGCCGATTGCCGGACCCCAATAGAGTCCCGGCTGATAGCTCACCGCATAGCCCGGCCACGGCGCCCAATACACGGGTGGATAGGACGGCCACCACCAGGAGCCGTAGACCACCATCGGGTCGTAATACGGCACGTAAACGACTTCCGGGTTGGCGAAGCGGATATCGATGGCCTGCGCGACGGGCTGGACCTGGATCTGCTCGGTCGTTCTGAGGTTGCCGGCGTCGTAGGCCTTGCGCCGCAGGTACTGCACGGTATCCATCATCTGTGCTTGCTGCGCGAGGAATGCATCCCCGAGCCTCTGCGTCCAGTCGAGCCGCTGGTCCATCACCGAAAGTATCTGCGGAAAAGCGGTGAGCGATTTTACGCTCGGGTCCCAGTCGAATTGCTCGGCGCCGGCGACGGCCTGATCGCCCTGCAAGCCCGGGTTCGCCCTTGACCAGCGCGCCGCCTCGACGACTTCGAGCGGATAGGTCGAAGCCATCAGGATCTGCGACAGCAGCGAGTCCGGATAGAGCGCAATCGGCGCGAGCATCTGCTCCAGCTCCTCCTGGCTGAACGTGCGCGCGGCCGGCGCTTGCTCGTAAGCCTGGCCGTATGCAGGGGGAGGAGGCTGCCCATAGTCCTGCGCCGAGGCAACGTTCGCCGCAAACAGGATCGCGAGCAGCGGCACGAGTGCGAGGCGCGCGCGCGCTTTCATAGGCGCTGCTCCGCGCCAAGGGACGTAGCGTGTCGCGGCGGCCGTCCCTGCCTGATCAAGCTGATTTTCATGAATTTGCATGATTTCGTTCGAACGCTTCGAATCGCGGACGCCTCCCTGTCAAATGGCCTTGAAGCCGGAACCCGATTTCAGTCTAGGCGCTGTGGCGCGAACTTGGCTAGCGCTATTACAAACATTACAAACTCTTACAGATGGCGCTGGCAGTTGTGGCAATCCGGCCAGCCGGGCGAAACCTTGTCGTGCGCAAACCTTTGCGCCGCCCCTCCTACTGTTGTAGATTCCCCGACAGTGAATCGACCATCCCGCCGCTTTTTTCCATTTCCTGAAACCTTGAGGAGCACGCAACCATGAAACCCGTCGTCCTGGTTACCCGCAAGCTGCCCGATGCCGTCGAGGATCGCCTGCGCCGCGACTACAGCCCGATCCTGAATCCGAACGATGCGCTGTATTCAAGCGACGAGATCATCGAGCGCGCCAAGGGCGCGGACGCGATCATGCCCTGCCACACGGAGAAGTTCGGCGCCGAGGTGATCGCGCGCCTGCCCGAACGCGTGCGCGTGATCGCCAATTTTTCCGTAGGCTACGACCACGTGGACACGGCGGCGGCCAAGGCGCGCGGGCTGATCGTGACCAACACGCCCGAAGTGCTGTCCGACGCCACGGCCGAGCTGACCCTGATGCTGATGCTGGGCGCGGCGCGGCGCGCGAGCGAAGGCGAACGCCTGGTGCGCACGCGCGAGTGGAAGGACTGGAGCCCGAGTTTCATGGTCGGCACCCAGGTGACTGGCAAGCGCCTGGGCATACTCGGCTTCGGCCGCGTCGGGCGCGTGGTGGCGCAGCGCGCGCGCGGCTTCGACATGGAGATCCACTACAACGATATCCAACGCCTGCCGCCGGCGCTCGAGGAAGGCGCGATCTATCACGCGACGCCCGAGGCACTGATGCCGCACTGCGATTTTCTGGCGCTGCACTGCGTCGCTTCGCCGCAGACCATCAAGCTGCTGAACGCGAAGCTCATCGCGCTGCTGCCCGACGGCGCGATCGTGGTCAACGCCAGCCGCGGCGTGGTCGTCGACGACGACGCGCTGATCGCGGCGCTCAAGTCGGGCAAACTCACCGCCGCCGGATTGGACGTGTACAACAACGAGCCGAATATCCACCCCGGCTACCGCGAGCTGCCCAATGCCTTCCTGATGCCGCACATCGGCAGCGCGACGAAGGAAACGCGGATTGCGATGGGATACCGCGCGCTGGACAACCTGGATGCGGTGTTCGCCGGGAAGGAACCGCGCGACCGCGTCGCCTGAGCGTTCGCCGCACGATGAGGGGACACGCCGCCTCGTACTCCCCTAAATTAGCCGTTGCAGAATTGATTTTGCAGCGGGTTCTGCTGCGGCTGTCTATTCGACCGCCGCCGACAGCGTTTTCGCTTAGAGCGACATCGATGGCCGCTGTGCCATCTCGGTCCGCCAGCGCTGCAAATGCGCTTGTTGCTCGCCGGGCCTGACCTTCACGATACGAGCAAAGTCGACAGCCACCGCGGCGGTGATGTCTACAATGCTGAAACTGTCGCCGCCGACATAGCGGCGCTTGGCAAGACGGTCGTTCAGCGTAACGAAGAACTGCTGCACCCTTGCCAGGCCGCGTTGAGCCAGTTCAGGAATTTGCGGATAGTTTACCGGCCCGGGCAATGCCCGGTCTGCCATTGCCGGCGCGCTATTGCGCAGCGATTCGGCGATGGCCAGCAGGCCCTCGAACTCGACCCGCCAGTTCCAGCTCGCAATCACGGCCTTTTCGAACGGCGTGGTGCCCAGCAGCGGCGGCTCCGGGTAGCGGGCTTCCAGGTAGGCGGTAATCGCTGCGTTGTCGGTCAGGACGTCCCCGTCCTCCGTGCGCAAGGCCGGCACCGTGCATAGCGGGTTTATCCTTCGATAGGCCTCACCCAATTGCTCGCCATTTTTCAGGTCCACCTGGACCGTCTCGTGGGCAACCCCCTTTTCAGCGAGCAGTATGCGCGCGCGGCGCGGGCTCGGCGCGGTGGCGCAGTCGTAAAGGGTGATCATGCTTGAACCTGGCAGTGGAAAAGGCGTGTCGAACTTTAGCGCGGCGCGACCACCTTGTCTTGAGTCTTGGTGTCGAAGTCGCTCGCATCGTGGCGCTCATGCAGTTGGCTGGACGGGTCGCCCATGGTGCGATTGACCATGCGGCCGCGTTTCACGGCCGGACGTTGGGCAATGTGGTTAGTCCAACGCAGCACGTGGGTGTAGGACTGCACTTGCAGGAACTCGCCTGCTTCGTACAGCTGCCCCTTTACCAAGGTGCCGTACCAGGGCCAGACCGCCATGTCAGCGATGGTGTACTCGTTTCCCGCCAGATATTGGCTCTCCGCGAGGCGCCGATCAAGTACGTCAAGCTGACGTTTGACCTCCATCGCATAGCGATTGATCGCGTATTCGATCTTGATCGGTGCGTACGCGTAGAAATGGCCGAACCCGCCGCCGAGAAACGGCGCACTGCCCATCTGCCAGAACAACCATGACAGACATTCGGCGCGCTTGGCGGTATCCGTGGGAAGAAAGCTGCCGAATTTTTCGGCCAGATAGACCAAAATTGCGCCGGATTCAAACACCCGAATCGGCGGCGTTGCGCTGCGATCCAGCAGCGCCGGGATCTTGGAGTTCGGGTTGAGCGCGACGAAACCGCTGCCGAACTGGTCGCCATCGTTGATCCGGATCAGCCAGGCGTCGTACTCCGCGTCACTGTGTCCTGCGGCCAGGAGTTCTTCCAGCATCACCGTGACCTTGACGCCATTCGGCGTCCCTAGCGAATAGAGCTGTAGCGGATGGCGCCCCACAGGTAGTTCTTTTTCATGGGTCGGTCCCGCCGTCGGACGATTGATGTTGGCGAAGCGGCCACCGCTCTCCTTGCTGGGAGACCAGATCTTGGGCGGCGTGTAAGCGTTCGAATCATTCATGGCGAGGGCTCGGAAGTGAACGGTTGCTTATCGGCGAGGGATAGCTGTGTATGGTACGCGAATTGTAATCAATGATTCTTGTTTACCGGACTTGCTCGGTCCGCGCCTGCCCTTGTTACCGGACAGATGCCTGGCCGCGGAGGCCGCCTATTCGACCGTCACCGACTTGGCGAGGTTGCGCGGCTTGTCGACGTCGGTGCCGCGTGCG
Organism: Burkholderiales bacterium; assembly: GCA_035530495.1. Classification (GTDB taxonomy): domain Bacteria; phylum Pseudomonadota; class Gammaproteobacteria; order Burkholderiales; family SG8-39; genus 2-12-FULL-64-23. Next base: position 2,975 of record DATKUQ010000153.1, on the reverse strand, counting down.
AGCGCGGTGTGGTAGGCGAGCAGCTGCAGCGGCACCACGTGCAGGATAGGCGACAGCGCGCCGTAATGCTCCGGCATGCGGATCACGTGCACGCCCTCGGAAGGCGCGATACGGCTGTCGGCGTCGGCGAAGACGTAGAGTTCGCCGCCGCGCGCGCGCACTTCCTGCATGTTGGACTTGAGCTTTTCCAGCAGCGTGTCGTTGGGCGCGACCGTGACCACCGGCATTTCCTTGGTCACCAGGGCGAGCGGCCCGTGCTTGAGTTCGCCCGCAGGATAGGCTTCGGCGTGGATGTAGGAGATTTCCTTCAGCTTGAGCGCGCCTTCGAGCGCGATCGGGTAGTGCAGGCCGCGCCCGAGAAACAGCGCGTGCTCGCGCTGCGCGAACTTTTCGGACCAGGCGATGATCTGCGGCTCGAGCGCGAGCACGCTCGCGAGCGCCGCCGGCAGATGGCGCAGGTTCTTCAGGTAGCGCGCTTCGTCTTCGGCGGAAAGCCGCCCGCGCGATTTGGCCAGCGCGAGCGCGAGCAGGAACAGCGCGGCGAGCTGGGTGGTGAAGGCCTTCGTCGACGCCACGCCGATTTCGACGCCGGCGCGCGTGAGGTACTTGAGTTCGGTCTGGCGCACCATCGCGCTGGTGGCGACGTTGCAGATCGCGAGCGTGTGGCTGTGGCCGAGCGACTGCGCGTGCTTCAGCGCCGCCAGGGTGTCCGCGGTCTCGCCCGACTGCGAGATCACCACCACCAGCGCGCGCGGGTTGGGCACGCTGACGCGATAGCGGTATTCGCTCGCGACTTCGACCTGGGTCGGCAATCCGGCGATGGACTCCAGCCAGAATTTCGCGGTAAGACCGGAATAGTAGCTGGTGCCGCAGGCGTAGATTTGCACCGCGTCGACCGCAGGGAACACGTCTTTCGCGGCGGCGCCGAATATGTCCGGCGCGATGCCGACGACGCCTTCGAGCGTATCGGCGATGGCCTGCGGTTGCTCGAAGATCTCCTTCTGCATGAAATGCCGGTAGGGTCCGAGCTCGACTGCGCCGGCATAAGCGCTGACCGTGCGCAGTTCGCGCTCCACCGGCTTGCCGTCGCGATCGACGATGGCATAGCGGCCGAGCCCGATGTCGGCGACGTCGCCGTCTTCGAGATAGATGATCTGGTCGGTGGTCCCCGCCAGCGCCATCGCGTCGGACGCGAGGTAGTTCTCGCCCGCAGTCGCATTGACGCCGACACCCAGCACCAGCGGATTTCCCTGGCGCGCGCCGACCACGCGCTGCGGTTCGGCTTTGCAGAACACGGCGATGGCATAGGCGCCCTCGAGTTCGGCGGCCGCGCGCTGCACGGCGAGAAACAGGTCGCCCGCGTAATGGCTGTGGACGAGGTGCGCGATGACCTCGGTATCGGTCTGCGAGTCGAACGCGTAGCCCTTCGCCTTCAGGCGCTCGCGCAGCGCTTCGTAGTTCTCGATGATGCCGTTATGCACCACCGCGATTTCGTCGCGGCTGAATATCGGATGCGCGTTGACCGTGACCGGCGCGCCGTGCGTGGCCCAACGCGTGTGGCAGATGCCGGTGTAGCCGGTGAGGTGGGACGCGCGCACCTGCGCATCCAGGTCGGCCACCCGCGACACGGTGCGCGCGCGCCGCAGCTGTCCGCCGCCGGCGGGGTCGTACACGGCGATGCCGCAGGAGTCGTAGCCGCGGTATTCCAGACGGCGCAGCCCTTCGATCAATACGGGAACGATGTCCCGCCGCGCAACCGCGCCGACTATGCCGCACATGCCTGTCTATTCCTTATGCTTTTTCACCGGCCGCTTCCAGCCCGGTACAGTGAGCTGTTTCGCGCGCGATATGGTGAGCGCGCCCGCGGGGGCGTCCCGGGTGAGCGTAGTGCCCGCGCCCAGCGTCGCGCCCTTGCCCACGCGCACCGGCGCCACCAGCTGGGTATCGGAGCCGATGTGCACGTCGTCCTCGATGACGGTGCGGTGCTTGTTGGCGCCATCGTAATTGCAGGTGATGGTGCCGGCGCCGATGTTGACGTCGCGTCCCACCGTGGTATCGCCGACATAGGCGAGATGATTGGCCTTGGAGCGCGCCGCGATCTGGCTCGCTTTCACTTCGACGAAATTGCCGATGTGCACTTCCTCGGCGAGCACGGTGCCCGGGCGCAGGCGCGCATACGGGCCGATGCGGCAGCGCGCGCCGATGTCGGCTTCCTGCAAGTGGCAGAACGGTTCGATGCGCGTACCCGCGGCAATCTTCACGTCGCGCAGCACGCAGTTCGCGCCGACGCTGACGCCCTCGCCGAGTACGACCTCGCCCTCGAACACGCAGTTGACGTCGATGGACACCTCGCGCGCGCAGACGAGGCTGCCGCGCACGTCGATGCGCGCCGGGTCGGCGAGCGTGACGCCGTCGCGCATCAGGGCTTCGGCACTCTCCCGCTGAAAAACGCGCTCGAGTTCGGCCAGCTGTGCCTTGCTGTTCACGCCCAGGGTTTCCCAGGTATCCGCGGGATTGGTCCAGTGCACCGGCACCTTGTCCGCCACCGCGGCCGCGACCACGTCGGTGAGGTAATACTCGTTTTGCGCGTTCTTGTTCTTCAGGCCGGCGAGCCAGTCCTTGAGCCGCGCGGTGGGCAGCACCATGATGCCGGTGTTGGTTTCGCGCAGCGTGCGCTGCGCCGGGGTCGCGTCTTTTTCCTCGACGATGCGCTTGATCTTGCCCAGGCTGCGCACGATGCGCCCGTAACCGTGCGGCTTGTCCAGCAGCACCGTGAGCAGGGCCATCGCCTTGCCCGCAGCGCGCGCGAGATCGCGCAGGGTCTGCGCACGCGTGAGCGGCACATCGCCGTAGAGCACCAGCGTCGGCGTCGTGGTGTTCAGCTGCGGCAGCGCCTGCGCCAGCGCATGGCCGGTGCCGAGCTGCGGCTCCTGTCTTACCCAGACGAGGTCGGGCTCGTCGAGCGCTTCGCGCAC
>DATKUQ010000152.1:0-24985 GCA_035530495.1 Burkholderiales bacterium | reverse complement strand
GTCGAGGTAGTTGAGGGTGTTCGCCACGCGGTGGAACAGCACCCGGTTGTCGGTGATAATGCGCCTGCCTTCCTCCTCCTCGCCGGCGGCGGTTTGGGGATAGCCGCAGCACAGATAGCCCGGCGGCAGCACGCACTGCGCACCGATCGCGTACAGCATCGCCTGCGTCGCCAGCCCCACCTGGCTGAACAGCCGCTCGGAGCCGCAGCCGGGAAAGTAGAAAACCGCGTCGGAGTCCTCGGTGACCTTGGCCGGGTCGCGGATGATGGGCACGATGTGCCGGTCTTCGAGTTCGAGCAGCGCGCGCGCCGTGCGCTTGGGCAACTTGCCCGGCATCGGCTTGTTGATGAAATGCACTACCTGCGCGCGCAGAGCGGGCCGCCCGACGGTCGCCGGCGGCCGCCGCGTCTGGCGCTGTGCCAGCCCCAGTATTTTGGCGGCGCGGTAGGCGAGCTTCTGCGCCCGGTACCCCCATTCGATCATCACGGCGCGCGCGATTTTGATGGTGTTCGGGTTGGTCGCGTTGAGGAACAGCATCGACGCGGCGGTGCCGGGGTTGAACTTCTTCTTCCCCTGCTTGCGCAGCATGTTGCGCATCGCGATCGAAACGTCGCCGAAATCGATGTCCACCGGGCAGGGGTTGGCGCATTTGTGGCACACGGTACAGTGATCGGCGACGTCGCCGAACTCGTCGAAGTGCCGGAGCGAAATGCCGCGCCTGGTCTGCTCTTCGTAGAGAAAGGCTTCGATCAGCAGCGAGGTGGCGAGGATTTTGTTCCGCGGGCTGTAGAGCAGATTGGCGCGCGGCACATGGGTCGAGCACACCGGCTTGCACTTGCCGCAGCGCAGGCAATCCTTGATCGAATCGGCGATGCTGCCCGTTTCCGACTGTTCCATGATCAGCGACTCGGCGCCGATCAGGCTGAAGCTGGGCGTGTAGGCGTTCCTGAGATCGCCGCCCGCGAGCAGCTTGCCCGCATTGAAACGGCCGTGCGGGTCGGCCTTCTCCTTGTAGCTGCGGAAAGCCTCGATTTCATGCGCATCGAGGTATTCGAGCTTGGTGATGCCGATGCCGTGTTCGCCCGAGATCACGCCGTCCAGGGATTTGGCCAGGCGCATGATGCGCGCTACCGCTGCGTTCGCCTGCTGCAGCATATCGTAATTGTCGGAGTTGACCGGTATGTTGGTGTGCACGTTGCCGTCGCCGGCGTGCATGTGCAGCGCCACGAACACGCGCGCCTTGAGCACGTTCTGGTGAATCGCGTAGCAGCCCTCGAGGATGCGGTTGAATACCAGGCCGTCGAACAACTGCTGCAGCTCGGCGCGCACTTCGTCCTTCCAGGACACGCGCACGCTGTGGTCCTGCAGCAGCGAGAATACGGTCAGCCCCGCATGGGTCACGGCGGCAAGGCCGGGGACCGCATTGGCGCTCGCCTGCGCCACCGGCAGGTCGAGGTGATCGAGCAGATAGCGCCAGCGTGCGCGCGTCCTGGCAACGAGCTCGCGCGCGGCATCGCGCCGGTCCCCGAGAAGCTCCGGCGAGGGCAGCGCTTCGCCGTGCTGGGTCAGCGGCAGCTCGCCCTGGAAATACTCGTCCAGCGCGTCGAGCAGGGCCAGCTTGTTGGTGATCGACAGTTCGATATTGATGCGTTCGATGCCGTCGGAGTAGTCGCCCAGACGCTCCAGCGGAATGACCACGTCCTCGTTGATCTTGAAGGCATTGGTGTGCTTGGCAATGGCTGCGGTGCGGGCGCGATCGAGCCAGAACGTGCGCCGCGCCTCGGCCGAAACGGCGATGAAGCCTTCGCCGCCGCGGGCGTTGGCGATGCGCACCACCTGCGACGCGGCCGCCGCCACCGCGTTTTCGTCCTCGCCGACGATGTCGCCAATCAACACCATTTTCGGGCGTCCTGCGCGCTTGGCCTTGGTCGCATAGCCGACGGCCTTCAGATAGCGCTCGTCCATGTGCTCCAAGCCGGCGAGCAGCACCGGTCGCGCGTCGGCTGCCTCCGTCCGGGCGCGCCCGTCGAGGTACTGCTTGACCTCGACGATGGCCGGCACCGAGTCGCGCACCTGGCCGAAGAATTCCAGGCACACAGTGCGGGTGGACGCAGGCATTTTGTGCAGAATGAAACGCGCCGAAGTGATGATGCCGTCGCAGCCTTCCTTCTGGATGCCAGGCAGCCCGGAGAGGAACTTGTCGGTCACGTCCTTGCCCAGGCCGGTCTTGCGAAAGCGTGCGCCCGGGATTTCCAGTATTTCGGGCTCGCCGTGCGGCGTGCTGCCGTCGCGGCGGTATCGCTGGATCTGGAAGCGTGCCACCGCGGCGTCGTGGATCTTGCCCAGGTTGTGCGCAAGCCGTGTGACCTCGAGGAAAAGACCGTTCGCGTCCACCATGCGCCAGGACACGAGGTTATCCAGGGCGGTGCCCCACAGCACCGCTTTCTTGCCGCCCGCGTTCATGGCGACGTTGCCGCCGATGCAGGAGGCGTCGGCCGAGGTCGGGTCGACGGCGAAGACCTGACCGGCCGCCTCTGCCGCCTCCATCACGCGCTTGGTCACCACGCCTGCGCCGCAGCGTATGGTCGCGACCGGCTGCGCCACGCCAGGCAGCCAGCTCTCTTCGACCTCGCCCAGCGCTTCGAGCTTCTCCGTATTGATCACCGCCGCGAGGCGCGTGAGCGGCACCGCGCCGCCGGTGTAGCCGGTGCCGCCGCCGCGCGCGATGATGGTGAGCCCGAGGTCGATGCAGTCGCGCACCACTGCGGCCACCTCGTTTTCGCTGTCCGGATGGATGACGACGAAGGGATATTCGACGCGCCAGTCGGTGGCGTCGGTGACATGGGAGACGCGCGCCAGGCCGTCGAACTGGATGTTGTCCTTGCGCGTGCTGCGGCAGAGTTTTTTCAGCGCGAGTCGCCGTAGCGGCGCCATCTCGGCGAAGGCGGCGTCGAAAGCGTCGACCGCGCCGCGCGCACTCTCTAACAGATACGCCACGCGTTGCGCGCGTGCCGCCTGCTGCGCTTCGGCCCCGCCGTTGGCGGGCGTCTCGGCGAGGGACTGCACGCGGCGCCTTTCGATTTCATCGAGACGGTGGCGCATGGCCTCGATCAGCGCCGCGCGCCGGCCGGGGTTGTCCTGCAGGTCGTCCTGCAGGTACGGATTGCGCGACACCACCCAGATATCGCCCAGCACTTCGTACAGCATGCGTGCCGAGCGGCCGGTCTTGCGCTCCGCGCGCAGTTCGCGCAGCGTGTCCCAGGCCTTTTCGCCGAGCAGGCGCAGTACGATCTCGCGATCGGAAAACGAAGTGTAGTTGTACGGAATCTCGCGCAGCCGGGCGGTCATCTGCATCCCCCCGCGGTCACGGCGCTTCCGTGGCGGGCGCCGGTTCGGCCTCGGAAAACCCAAAGACGTCGCGATAGCTGGCGTAGAAACTCGCGAACAGCGTGGGAACATAGGTGAGCATGACCGGCAGCATTACCAGTAGAAACGCATTCTGCGATTTGTCGCCGACCAGTGCGCGCAGCAACAGGGCAAGCACGAACATCGCGAAGCTGCAGATCATGCTCAGCATCATCAGGGCGAGGCCGTAGGCGGCGAATGCACGCCAGTTGCGCAGCGCGGCAAAAAAACTGTAGAACAGCGCCTGCGCGGCTGGCAGATTGCGCCACGCAGACAGCGCGGGCGCGAACCAGAAGGCAGCCAGCACCGGCACGTAAAGGGCGGCGGCCAGCAGCGCCGCCGCAGCCACGCGACCGCCCTCGAGCGCGGCTTCCGGTGGTTTCGTCCCCAACACCATCAAGCGCATCAGCGTGCCGCCGTCGACCAGGGCGGACAGGCCCAGGATCGCGAGCCCGCTGGCGAGGTAGAAGCCGCCCTGCGCGAGCAAGGCGCGCAGATTCGCCCTGAATCCGGAGAACAGCAAATCGAAGCGGAGCCCGCGGCCCTGGTCGAGTTCCCGGCTCACGATCATGAAACTTGCCGAGAAGACGGGAATCAGCACGGTCGCTGCGAACCATCCCAATACCGGTATCATGCCCATCAGCTGCATCAGCATGATGTAGGACAGCGTCAGGAACGCCCACATGGCCGGGCTTTTGCGAAACAGCGCAAAGCCGGTACGTACCCAATTCCAGCCGGAGATTGCGGGGACGGAATTCACGTTTCGCTGAGCCGTGCTTGGGGCATCAGATCCACGGCGCTTCGCCGCCTTGGGCGATGCGCAGCTCGAGAATGCGGCGGAAGTGCTCGGGGTCGTGCGCGTGCACCATTTCGCCCGGGCGCGGCAGATAGAAGTCGTACAGGCGCGATAGCCAGAAGCGCAGCGCCGCGGCGCGCAACATGGCCGGCCAGGCGTCGCGCTCCGCCTCGGTGAACGGCCTGTGCGCATGATAGGCGGCGAGCAGCGCATGCGCCCGCGGCGCGTCGATCTCGCCGCCGCCATGCACGCACCAGTCGTTGAGCGTTACCGCCACGTCGAACAGCAGGCAATCGACGCCGGCGAAGTAAAAATCGATCACGCCGCCGATTCGGGCACCCACGAACAGCACGTTGTCGCGGAACAAGTCCGCGTGGATCGGGCCGCGCGGCAGGCCCTCGTGCGGCTGCCGCGCCTGGAACTCGATCTCGGCGTGCAACAGCGCGGCGCGCGCCGCGTCGAGAAAAGGACTCACCTTTGGGGCGGCTTCGCGCCACCAGCGCAGCCCGCGCGGATTGTCCAGCTTGCCGGGGTAAGAGCGGCCCGCCAGATGTATCTCGGCGAGCGCGGCGCCCACTTCGCTGCAGTGCGCCGGCGTGGGCGCGGCGATGGCTTCCCCTTGCAGCCGCGACATCAGTGCCGCCGGCTTGCCGTTCAGCTCGGAAAACATGCGGCCCGTCCGGTCGATCGCAGGTGCCGGACTGGGGGTCCCATGTTGCGCCAGGTGAGCCATCAGTCCAAGATAGAACGGCAGCTCTGTCGGCGTGAGTTTCTCGAACAGCGTCAGCACGTAGCGTCCCCCGGCGGTGGTCACGAAGTAGTTGGTGTTTTCGATACCTGCGGCTATGCCCTGCATCTGCACCAGTGCGCCCAGGCGGTAGTTCTCCAGCCATACGCTTAACTGCTCGGGCGTGACCGGAGTGAAGACAGACATGCGGGCAATGGGCGATGAGCCAGGTGTGGCGGGATGCGCGCGGGTTACCCCTCACCCGTTACCTTGACTCGTCACCTGCTTCAAAAAGTACGGATCACCCACTGCGGTACGCGCAGGCCCGAGTCCAGCGAATTTACCCGGCTCATGACGCCGGAGCCGGTCTTGTCGATCAGGTAGTACGGCGCGCCATGGGGCGGCGTAACCTTCATCGCATAGAGCTTGCCGTTGATGCGGTACTCCTCGACTTTGTTTTCGCCGCGGTGGGTGATCGTCACCTGCGGCTCCAGCGCGGGGCCGGGCGCGAGCCCCGGCGGTGGCGGCGGCGGCGCGGGCAAAGGCTCGAGTTTGGGCGGCTGTTGCGCCGCCAGCGGAAGCGCAACTACTAGCAGTGCTGTACCCAGCAAGCGGCGTATCATGGGCTTCCTGTCGGCTATCGTCACATGCGAAGTTTAACAGATTCGGACGCTGCCTCAGAGGTTGAGCTGATTCTCGCGTTCTGACGGCAGCGGGGCGAATCCGCGTTTCTCGTAATACTTGAATATCGCTTCCACGATCGCCGCCGGATCGTCGATGGTCTGCACCAGATCCAGGTCCGCCGCGTCGATCATGTGCTCTGTGCGCAGGCGGTCATAAAACCAGTCGAGCAGTCCCTGCCAGAAGGGCGAGTGCACCAGGATGATGGGCATTTTTCGCGTCTTGCCGGTCTGCACCAGCGTCAGCGCCTCGGACAACTCGTCCAGCGTGCCGAAGCCGCCCGGCAACACCACATAGGCGGTGGCGAACTTGACGAAGCCCACCTTGCGCGCGAAAAAGTGGTGAAAGGTGAGACTGATGTCCTGGTAGCGGTTGCTGAGCTGCTCGTTCGGGAGCTGGATGTTGAGGCCGACCGACGGCGATTTGCCGAAGTAGGCGCCCTTGTTGGCCGCTTCCATGATGCCCGGGCCGCCGCCGGAGACGACCGAGAAGCCGGCGTCGGAGAGCAGCCGCGCAATTTTCTCCGCCAGCAGGTAGTAGGGCGAGTCGGCCGGCGCGCGCGCGCTGCCGAATATGCTCACCGCCGGGCGGATTTGCGACAGGCGCTCGGTGGCTTCGACGAATTCTGACATAATCCCGAATATCCGCCAGGACTCGCGCGCGTTGTGGGCCATGTCGGCCGCGCCGGCATCGACCGGCCGCGGAAGCTTTCCGTTCATACCTGACCCTCTATGAAAACCCTGCTGTTGGTGGATGGATCGTCTTACCTGTACCGTGCGTTCCACGCGCTGCCGGATCTGCGCAACGCGCACGGCGAACCCACGGGTGCGATCTACGGCGTGCTCAACATGCTACGACGCCTCGCCGCCGACTACAAGCCGGACTATCTCGCCTGCGTGTTCGACGCCAAAGGCAAGACTTTCCGCGACGAATGGTACGCGGACTACAAGGCGCAGCGCCCGCCCATGCCCGAGGACCTCGTGCGCCAGATCGAGCCGCTGCACCAGGCCGTCGCCGCGCTGGGCTGGCCGCTGTTGATGATAGACGGCGTCGAAGCCGACGACGTCATCGGCACGCTGGCGCGGCAGGCGACCGCGGCCGGCATGCGCTGCGTCGTCTCCACCGGGGACAAGGACCTGACGCAGCTCGTGAATCCGCAGGTCACGCTGATCAACACCATGAGCAACGAGCGCCTGGACGAAGCCGGCGTCGAAGCCAAGTTCGGCGTGCCGCCGCGCTTGATGCTGGACTACCTCACCCTGGTCGGTGACAGCGCGGACAACGTTCCGGGCGTGGAAAAAGTCGGCCCCAAGACCGCGATCAAGTGGCTGTCCAAGTATGGCTCGCTCGATGAGGTGATCGCCCATGCACAGGAAATCGGCGGCGTGGTGGGGGAGAACCTGCGCCGCGCGCTGCCCTGGCTGCCGCAGGCGAAGAAGCTGCTAACGGTGTATTGCGAGGTGCCCTTGCCGGTGAAGCCGGAAGAACTGGTGGCGCAGCCGCAGGGCGAGGCCGAGCTGACCAGCCTGTTCCAGCGCTTCGGCTTCAAGAGCTGGCTCAAGGATGCGGCGCCGACCCGTACCGAGGCGTCGCCCACGGCGGCTGCGCCGGCGCCGGCGCAAAGTACGCCCGAGCCCGTGGAGCGCCACTACGACACCATTCTCGACGAACAGAAAATGGCCGAATGGCTGCGGGTGCTCGATCGCGCCGCACTGGTCGCTTTCGATACCGAGACCACAGGTCTGGATCCCATGACGGCGCAGCTGGTGGGCATGTCTTTTTGCGCCGAGCCCGGGCGCTCGGCCTATCTGCCGCTGGCGCACGACTACGCCGGCGCGCCGCAGCAGCTGGGCGTGGCGCGCGCGCTGGTTTTGCTGCGCCCCTGGCTCGAGGATGCCGCCAGGCCCAAAGTCGGCCAGAACCTCAAGTACGACCAACACGTGCTCGCCAATCACGGCGTTCGGCTGCGCGGCGTGACGCACGACACGCTGCTCGAGTCCTATGTGCTCGAATCGCACTTGCGACACGACCTGGGTACGCTGGCCGAGCGCCATCTGAATCTACCCACCATCAGCTACGACGAGGTCACCGGCAAGGGCGCGCAGCGCATCGGCTTCGAGCAGGTGAGCGTGGAGCGCGCCACCGAGTACTCGGCCGAGGATGCCGACGTGACCCTGCGCGTGCACCGGTGCCTGTATCCCAAGGTGCAGGCCGAGGCCGGGCTGGAGTATGTGTACCGGCAGATCGAACTGCCCGCGCGCGAAGTGCTGTTCCGGATGGAACGCAACGGCGTGCTCATCGATGCCGCACTGTTGGAAGCGCAAAGCCGCGAGCTCGGGCAGAAAATGATGGAGCTGGAAAACACGGCCTACCGCGAAGCCGGCCAGCCGTTCAACCTGAATTCGCCCAAGCAGATCGGCGAAATCTTCTTCGAGCGTCTGCAGCTGCCGGTGCTGAAGAAGACGCCCAGCGGCGCACCTTCGACCGACGAAGAAGTGCTGGAGCGGCTCGCCGCGGATTACCCCTTGCCGAAAACCCTGCTCGAATATCGCGCGCTGACCAAGCTGAAGTCCACCTACACGGACAAATTGCCGCGTATGGTCAACCCCGCCACCGGGCGCGTGCACACCAACTACGCCCAGGCGACGGCGGTGACCGGGCGCCTCGCGAGCACCGATCCCAATCTGCAGAACATTCCGGTGCGCACGCCGGAAGGGCGGCGCATCCGCGAGGCGTTCATCGCGCCGCCGGGTTCGCTCATCGTCTCGGCCGACTACTCGCAGATCGAATTGCGCATCATGGCGCACATCTCTCGCGACGAAAACCTGCTGCGTGCCTTCGCCGCGGGCGAGGACGTACATCGCGCCACAGCTGCGGAGATCTTCAACCGCGAGCTGCACGAAGTGACGCCGGAAGAGCGCCGTTACGCCAAGGTGATCAACTTCGGGCTGATCTACGGCATGTCGGCTTTCGGCGTGGCGCAGGCCCTGGGCCTGGAGCGCGCCACCGCCCAAGCCTATATCGACAGCTATTTCATGCGCTATCCCGGCGTGGCGCGCTACATGCAGCAGACGCGCGAGCAGGCGCGTGCGCGTGGCTACGTGGAAACCGTGTTCGGCCGCCGTCTGTGGCTGGCGGAGATCAGGGCCGCGAACGCCGGCCGGCGCCAGGGCGCCGAGCGCGCCGCGATCAACGCGCCGATGCAGGGGACCGCAGCCGATCTGATCAAACTTTCGATGATCGCGGTGCAGGACTGGCTGGACACGGAGCAATTGTCGGCGAAACTGGTGATGCAGGTGCACGACGAGCTGGTATTGGAAGTACCGCAGGCGGAGCTTGCGCGGGTGCGCGCGGAGCTGCCGGGGCTGATGACCGGCGTGGCCGAACTCGCGGTGCCCCTTGTCGTGGACCTGGGCGCGGGTGCAAACTGGGAGCAGGCGCACTGACTTTATCTACGGACAAGATGAGCGAGCCTTCCAAGCAGAAGCCACGTGCCGCGTCCACCCGCCGGCGCGGATCGCCGCAGCATGTCGTGCTGCTCGGGGACGCGCTGCTCGACGCCTACAGCAGCATCGACAAGACGCCGGGAAAATTCGAGGATGAGCTGCTTCCCGGGTCGCGCGACCAGTGGAAGATCAGCGTCGTATCGGCGGCCGAGGTCGAGCGCGCCGGCGCATCGATGGTGTTGCCCAGGGACGCCACCCACGCCGTAATATTCATCGAAGGCAATCACGCGATCGAGAACAGCGGGCTGCTCGACAGCCGGCCGGATACCTACGGACAGACCTTGGAACAGCTCACGCTCGCCGCCGACGAATTCGAGCGCACGCTCGAGCGGCTGATCCATGTGGCGCAGGCGGCGCATTTGGTAATCCTGGTGTGCACCATGTTTTTGCCCAACTACAAGGATCCGGTGCGCCAGCGCACCGCCGGCGCTGCGCTGGCGGTATTCAACGACCGCGTGACCAAGCGCGCCGCCGAGGGGCGCGCATCCTTAGTGGATCTGCGCCTCATCTGCAATGAACCGGGCGATTACGACAAACCGACGCAACTGTCCAGGAGCGGCCTGCGCAAGGCGGCCAATGTCATCCGCTTCGCCATGTTCGAACTGGACGTAGGGACGCGCCGCAGCGAGGTGTTTTTCTAGCGCGCTAGGGAACCTCTGATCAATCCACTTATCCGCGCGCCGTACCGACGAGGTTCCCTCTGAAGTGGGGGATATACGCCCCGAAGGAAGTCCCCTCGGGGGACAAGGGGGCATCGCCCCCTTGTTCAGACCGTCTCCAGCGCTTTGCGGCGCGAGCCGGGGGGTGCGCGCGCGCTTACTTCCCGATCGCGCCGAACACTTTGCTGATGATGCCGCTTGCCGCAGCTGCGGGATCCTGGCGGATTTTCTTTTCTTGCTCGGCGATCATCAGGAACAAGCCATCCAGAGCCTTACGCGTAACGTAGCTGTTGAGATCCGCGTCCCTCTTGTCGACGAGACCGAATCTGGCCCCCATGCCGGCGAATTCGTTGTACTTGTCGGCGAGCTTCGCTTTCCGCGTGGCTTTGGCCACGACCGGCAGGAACTTTTGGGTGAGTGCTGCGGAAGTGGTGCGCCTGAAATACTGCGTGGCGGCGTCCTCGCCGCCGGTGAGAATGCCTTTTGCATCCTGCACGCTCATGCGCTTCACCGCATTCACCAGCAGGGGCTTTGCCTCGACCACGGCGGCTTCCGCGGCGTGGTTCATGGTGGCGACCAGCTCGTCGGCGTATCTACCCATTCCCAGGCCGCGCAGCATGCCCGCGGCTCGCTGCAGGTTTTCCGGCAGCGGGATGCGCACTTGCGGGTTACCCAGGAAGCCGTCCGGTTTGCCTAGCGACGCCACAGCGAACCGGGCGCCTTCGGTAAGCGCCTGTTTGAGGCCGCTCGTCGCATCCTTGTTGGAAAGGTCCGACAGCCCGGCGGCGTGCGCCTGCGCGCCGAGCAAAAATGTAAGGACGGCTGCAGCGCAAAGTCCGGGTAAGGACTTCATTGCATCTCCTTGGATCCAGTCATACGTCAGATCTGCGCCGGGTCGTTCTCCGGCAGCAGCGGTCCCGGCCTTCGACTATACCCCTGCCGCGTGCGCCTGCCGGTCGGCGTGATAGCTCGAGCGCACCATGGGCCCGATCGCCGCGTGCAGGAATCCCATCTCCCGCGCCGCCTGCTCGAACATGGCAAAGCCGTCGGGGTGGACGTAGCGCAGCACCGGCAGGTGGTGTTCGCTCGGCTGCAGGTACTGGCCTATGGTGAGCATGTCCACGCCCTGCGCGCGCAGCTCGCGCATGACCTCGAGGATCTCCTCGTCGGTTTCGCCCAGGCCCAGCATCAGGCCGGATTTTGTCGGGATGCCGGGGCGGCGCCTTTTGTATTCCCGCAGCAGTTCGAGCGAATGCAGATAGTCGGCTCCGGGGCGCGCCTGGCGGTACAGCCGCGGCACGGTCTCCAGGTTGTGATTCATTACATCGGGCGGGTCGGCGGCAAGTATTTCAAGCGCGACGTCCAGCCGCCCGCGGAAATCGGGCACCAGCACTTCGATGCGCGTGCGCGGCGACAGCGCGCGCACCGCGCGTGTGCAGTCGGCGAAATGCTGCGCGCCGCCGTCGCGCAGGTCGTCGCGGTCGACGCTGGTGATGACCACGTAGTCGAGCGCCAGCGCGGCGATGGTTTGCGCCAGATGTGCCGGCTCCCCTGCGTCCGGCGCCGCCGGCCGCCCGTGTGCCACGTCGCAGAAGGGGCAGCGCCGCGTGCACAAATCGCCCAGGATCATGAAGGTCGCGGTGCCTTTGCCGAAGCACTCGCCGATATTCGGGCAGGAGGCTTCTTCGCACACCGTATGCAGGCTGTTTTCGCGCAGGCGCCGCTTGATTTCGTCGAAGCGCGAGTTGCCGGAGCCGGCCTTGACCCGGATCCACTCGGGTTTGCGCAGCCGTTCCTGCGCCACGACCTTGATCGGAATGCGCGCCGTCTTGGCGCGGCCTTTTTCAGCGCCCGCGCTCATGTTGCGCCAGCAGTCGCGTCAGTTCGGCGGCGAGCAGTGCACCCAGTTCGTCGGCCGCGGCGACTATGCCCAGGTCGCGCGTCTGCGTCACCGCCAGTCCCGGGTAGCCACAGGGGTCGATCGCGAGGAAAGGGGCGAGGTCCATGTCCACGTTGAGGGCGACGCCGTGATAGCAGCCTGCGCTGCGCACGCGCAAGCCCAACGCCGCGATTTTCGCCCCGTTTACATAGATGCCCGGCGCGCCGTCTTTACGCTGCGCCGAAACCCGATACTGCGCCAGCGTGTCGATCACGGCCTGCTCGAGCAAGCCGACGAATGCCCGGATTTTCAGATTGCGCCGCGCCAGATCGAGCAGCGTATACATCACCACCTGGCCCGGGCCGTGGTAAGTGATCTGTCCGCCGCGATCGACGCGCTCGAGCGCAATGTCGGAGCGGCGCGGCAGGTGTTCGGCGCGGCAGGCGAGTCCGGCGGTGTATACGGGGGGATGCTGCAGCAGCCAGAGTTCGTCCGGCGTGTCGCGCAGGCGCAAGCTGGTGAATTCGCGCATCGCCGCATAGGTCGGTTGATACTCTGCCAGGCCGAGCCGCCTGATGCGCGGCGCCGCAAGCGGGGCGCGCCCCGCGGCGCCGGGCGCGGTCGCCATTTTCCGCACGGCTTCGGCCGGCTGCTGGCTGCTCTCGCTTTGCATGGCTACAGCACCATCTTGACCATGGGGTGATCGCACAGCTCGCGATACAGCCCATCGAGCTGTAAGCGCGAAGTGGCGCGCACGGTGACCGTCAGTGACAGGTACTTGCCCAAACGGCTTTTGCGCATCTCCATCGCCGACGCATCGAAATCCGGGGCATGGCGCAGAACCACCTCCATTACCGCCTGGGCGAAGCCGGGCTGGGTCTCGCCCATCACCTTGATCGGGAAGTCGCAGGGAAAGGCGAGCAGCGACTCGGGTTCATCAAGCTTGGGCATCGGCCGGCGCACGCATGACCGTGCGTTTGTAGTCCTGGTAGAGCTGATACATGCGCGCGGCCACCGGTCCCGGCTTGCCCGCGTTCTTTCCATGGCCGACCGGTTTGCCATCCAGCGTGGAAATCGGCAGCACTTCCTTGGTCGAAGAGGTGAGCCAGAGCTCGTCCGCGTCGCGCACCTCGGCTTCGCTGACCTGGCGGATTTCCAGCGGCAGCCGATTGGCGCGCGCCAGTTCGATCACCACGTCGTAGGTGATGCCCGGCAGAATGAAATTGGTTTTGGGCGGGGTAATGATGACGCCGTTCCTGATCACGAAAATATTGCTCGCTGAACCTTCGGTGAGGAAGCCGTCGCGCAACAGCACCGATTCGGCTGCGCCCGCGTCCACGGCGGACTGGCGCAGCAGGCAGTTCGCGAGCAGCGACACCGACTTGATGTCGCAGCGCAGCCAGCGGTTGTCGGCCACGGTGACGGCTGCCACCCCGCGCTCGCGCTGCTCCTGCGGCGGTACGGTGAGTGGGTTGGACATCATGAATACGGTCGGTTCCACACCCTTGGGAAAGGCATGGTCGCGCGGCGCCACCCCGCGCGTAACCTGCAGGTACACGTACTGGTCCTCGAACGGATTCCTCTTGACGATCTCGCGTATCAGCTCTTCCCAGCGCTCGATGCTACAGGGATTTTCGATGCGTACGCCGTCGAGGCTCGATTGCAGGCGCCGCAGGTGCTCGCGCAGGCGGAACGGGTGTCCGGAATAGCAGGGGATCACTTCATAGACGCCGTCGCCGAAGATGAAACCGCGGTCGAGCACCGGAACCCGGGCTTGCTCGATTGGCATCCATTCGCCGTTCAGATAGATCATTCCGGTTCTCCCGACAAGTAACTCTGTTGTTCCAGGGGCGGCGCCCGAGGAATTCGCTCAGTTACCCAAAAGCAGATCCCTCGGCGCTGGCGCGCCTCGGGATGGCGGCCGCCGAGCGGCCGTCACTTGAACCAAAGCCGCATGCCGTCCCAGGCGCGGCCGAAAAATCCGGCAACCGGCACGTTTTCCAGCGCCACCACCGGATATTCGCCCAGCAGCTTGCCCTGCAGCGTTACCTTGACCATGCCTACTTTCTGTCCCACGCTGATCGGTGCCACCAGGGGCTGCGTGCTCACCAGATCCGCTTTCAGTTGATCCGCCTGGCCGCGCGGTGCGCTGACGTAGAAATCGGACAAAAACCCCGCCTTGACGCTGTTCTCTGCCCCCTTCCACACCTCCAGGGTGCTTACCGCCTGGCCCTTGCTGTACAGTTTTGCCGATTGGTAGAACTGGAAGCCGTAGTTCAGCAGCTTCAGGCTCTCCTGCGTCCGGGCGCTGTCCGAATCGGTCCCCAGCACCACCGAAACCAGACGCTGCGCGCCGCGCTTGGCCGACGCGATCAGGCAATAACCGGCGCTCTCGGTATGGCCGGTCTTCAGGCCGTCGACGTGCGGATCCAGCCACAGCAGGCGGTTGCGATTGGGCTGGCTGATGTTGTCGTAGCGAAATTCGCGTTGGGAAAACAGCGGATAGTATTCGGGGAAATCGCGGATCAGCGCCGCGACGAGCAGGTTGAGGTCGTACGCAGTCGTGTAGTGCTTGGGGTCCGGAAGTCCGGTCGGGTCGACGAAATGCGTGTCTTTCATGCCCAGGCGCTGCGCCTCCCGGTTCATCATCTGCACAAATACTTCCTCGGATCCAGCGACCGCTTCGGCGAGCGCCATGGCGGCGTCATTGCCGGACTGCGTGATCATGCCGTGCAACAGTTGCTCCACCGTCACCGGTTTTCCCGGCTCGATGAACATGCGCGAGCCGGGCGTTTTCCAGGCGCGCTCCGATACCGGCACCACCTGGTCCAGCGTCAGCGTCTTCTGCTTCAGCGCCGAAAATGCGAGGTAAGCAGTCATCAGTTTGGTCAGCGAGGCCGGTTCGATCCGCTCGTGCTCGTTCGAACTGGCGATGATGTGAGCGCTGGTGTAGTCGTACAGCAACCATGCCTTGGCGGCAACGGTGGGCGGCGGTGGCGCGTCCGCGAATGCGAATGCGGGCAGCAGAAACAGGAGGACCAGGAAGCGTATCAGTGTCATGAGCTCAGCACCAAAGAGTAAATTATACCAGTCGCAAATTGCGTTAAGCGACGCGTTCGAAGCGATTAGACCGACTTCTACCTGCGTACGACCAGCGGTTTGAGATCGCGTTCCGCGCAGCTGCGTTCTTTTCGGAGATCGTATCGACCGTACTGAAGCGCAAGAGCCAGCGTGCAGGCGGAACGGCTTGCCGCGTTTCAGACACCGGATTGCAGTGCGGGAAGCGAATTTCAACAGCCTCTCAACGCACTACGATAATTGGCTGGAATTGCAGCGCCTCGCGGATTTTTTCTGCCATGCCGGAAGCCTGATCGCGGTCGCGATAGGGGCCCAGGTCCAGGCGGTACATGCCGCGGCGCGCGACGATCCGAATGGGTTCGTTGAGCCAGGCGAGCTGTTGATACACGCGCACGCGGAAATTCTCGGCGTTGGCGCGCGCCGAGAACGCGCCGAGTTGCAGGTAAATGCCGCCCGCCATGGTGTCGACCGGAATGGCTTGCTCTGCCCCGGCTTGCGGCGCGCTGTCCGCCGCGAGGATTACCGGCGCCATTGGCTGCGCTTGCGCTGGCGTGGAGGCTGCCGTGTGCGCGTTTTCGCGCCTGCGCGCGGCGATCAGGGGCATCTCTTGCGGCATGATGGATTCGACCTCGACTGTAGCGCTGCCGGCTGCCGCGTAGCCGAGCTTGTATGCGGCGGTGTAGGACAAATCGATCAGGCGCCCCGAATGAAACGGGCCGCGGTCGTTGATGCGTACAATCACGCTGCGGCCGTTGGCGAGGTTGGTCACGCGCGCGTAGCTGGGAATCGGCAGCGTCGCGTGCGCGGCGGTCATGGCGTACATGTCGTAGGGCTCGCCGCCGGAAGTGCGCTGGCCGTTGAACTTGCGTCCGTACCAGCTGGCGATGCCGCGCTGCCGGTAGGGCGTTAGCTTCCGGTACGGCACGTATTTTTGGCCGAATACTGTATAGGGCTTGTTGGCGGCGCGCGCGAGCGGTTCCACCCTGGGCACGGCATCCGCGATTTGATCAAGGTTCGCCGGCGGGTTGTCGCCGGGGCCGTCGTCCTGATAATAGGCGCCGCCGCGGCCGCCGCGCGGCAGCGCCGCAGCGGGTGCCGAATTTTGTGCGGCGACGCCGACCTCGCCCGCGACCGGCGCCCGCCTGGGTACGCTGGCGCAGCCGCCGATAAGCAGCGCCGCTGCCGCAACGGCAATGGATTTGGCTGCGGAGGACAGCGCTTGCGGGCCGCTCCGTGCTTGCTGCTTCGCCCGTGCCGAATCGGCCTGTCCCGTATGCGGCCTTGCGTTCATGTCAGGTCTGTATCAACTTGCGATGCCTGTGGATGCTCATTAGTATGCCAACACCGGTGAGCAGAGTCACCAGCGCGGTGCCGCCGAAGGACACCAGCGGCAAGGGCACGCCCACCACCGGCAGGAGGCCGGTAACCATGCCCATGTTGACGAAGGCGTAGGTGAAAAATGTAAGCGTCACTGCGCCCGCCAGCAGCCGCGTGAAGAAAGTCGGTGCGTTGGCGGCGATCGTCAGGCCGCGTGCGATCAACAGCAGGTAGAGCAGCAGCAGTACGCAATTGCCGATCAAGCCGAATTCCTCCGAGAAAACGGCGAAAATGAAGTCCGTGGACCGAGCCGGAATGAATTCCAGGTGCGCCTGCGTGCCTTTCATCCAGCCCTTGCCGGCCAACCCACCCGAGCCGACGGCGATGACCGACTGGATGATGTGATAGCCCGCGCCCAGCGGGTCGGACGCGGGGTTGAGCAGGGTCAGGATGCGGCGGCGCTGGTAATCGTGCAACAGCGACCACACGAACGGCAGGCTGGCGCAGCCCGCGAGCAGCAGGCCGAGCAGGACCTTCCAGGACAGACCGGCGAGGAAGATCACATAGAAACCCGCCGCCGTCACCAGCAAAGCGGTACCCAGGTCGGGCTGGCGCGCGATCAGCGCCACCGGCACCAGCAGCAGCAGGCTGGCGACGAAGTACTGGCGCAGCCGCAGCGTCGCCTCGTGCGTGTGAAAATACCAGGCGAGCATCAGCGGCATCGCGATTTTCATGATTTCCGAAGGCTGGATGCGGGTGACGCCGAGGTTGAGCCAGCGGCGCGCCCCGTTGACGACGTCGCCGAACAGCGCCACAGCGATGAGCAGCGCGAGCCCGAGCACGTAGGCGGGAACCGCGAAGCGTATCAGTGTCTGCGGCGGCAATTGCGCCACCGCCCACATCACCACGAGCGCCACCAGGATGTTGATCGCCTGGGTGTCGATGCGGGCCGGCGTATCATGCGCGGCGCTCGCCAGGGTGATGAAGCCGAGCGCGAGCAGGGCGAATACCAGCGCGAACAGCGGCCCGTCGATGTTGTCCGTGAAGCGCAGCCACAGCGCTTTAATCACCGCTTTCGCCTCCTTGAACCTCAGCAGCGGGCTTGTCGGCCGTCTTGCCGAGCAGATAGTAGTCGAGCACCTGACGCGCGATCGGCGCCGCGGCGGTCGCGCCAAATCCTGCGTTCTCCACCACTACCGCAAGCGCGATTTTCGGGTCTTGCAGCGGAGCGAAGGCGATGAACAGCGCGTTATCGCGGTGGCGCGCGGTTATGTCCTTCGCATCGTACTTCTCGCCGGGCTTTAGCGCGACGACCTGCGCCGTGCCGGTCTTGCCGGCGCTGGTGTATTCGGCGTTGGCAAAGGCGCGCGCGCCGGTGCCCTCGATGTCCACGCCGGCCAGCGCGCGTTTGACGAACGCGAGGTTTTCCGGCTTCAACCGTATGGTGCGCTCTATTGTGGGCTCGATCGTGGTGCGCTCGCCGGTTTTGGGGTTCTCGATGTAATCGACCAGGTGCGGGCGGTACATAACGCCGTTGTCTGCGAGCGTCGCCATGGCCAGCGCCATTTGCAGCGGGGTGTAGGCGTTGTAGCCCTGTCCGATGCCGACGCTGATGGTTTCGCCGGCATACCATTTCTGCTGCTCGCGTTTCTTGAAGTGCCTGCGTTTCCACTCCGGGGAGGGCAGCACGCCTGTGCTCTCACCCTCGATGTCGATGCCGGTTTTCGCGCCGAAGCCGAATTGGCCGACAAAGTGCGCGATATTTTCTATGCCGAGATCGTTGGCGAGCATGTAGAAATAGGTATCGCAGGAAACGACCAGGGCCTTGTACATGTCGACCACACCGTGGCCGCCGGGTTTGTCGTCGTGGAAGATGTGACCGCCGAACTGGAAATAACCGGGGTCATGGATCGAATACTGCGGCGTGCGTACGCCCAGCTCCAGCGCGGCCAGCGCCAGATAGGGTTTGAAAGTGGAACCGGGCGGATAGACCCCGGCGAGCGCGCGGTCAACCATCGGGCGGTCCGGTGAGTTGTTGAGCGCATCCCAGCTCGCCGGGTCTATGCCGTCGACGAACAGGTTGGGGTCGAAGCCGGGTTTGGAGACGAACGCAAGAATGCCGCCTGTAGCCGGATCGATCGCCACCAGCGCGCCGCGGTGGTCGCCGAAAGCCTGGTCCGCCACGCGTTGCAGATTGACGTCCAGCGTCAGCACCAGGTTGTCGCCCGGAGTCGCAGGAGTGCGCGACAGGGTTCTCACGCGGCGGCCGGCGGAGTCCACCTCGACCTGTTCGTAGCCGGTCGTGCCGTGCAGTTCGTCCTCGTAGCTTTGCTCCAGTCCGGTCTTGCCGATATGGTCCGTGCCTCTGTAGTTGGCGGCGAGGCCTTCGTCGTCGATGCGCTTGGCGTCGCGATCGTTGATGCGCCCGATGTAGCCGATCACGTGCGAAGCGAGTTCTTTCAACGGATACTGGCGGTACAGGCGCGCCTTGATGTCGACGCCGGGAAAGCGGTATCGGTTGACGGCGAACCTGGCCACCTCTTCGTCGGTCAGGTGTGTGCGGATCGGCACGCTGTCGGCTCCCTTGTCCTCGATCATCAGGCGCTTGAAGCGGATGCGATCGCTCGCGCGGATGTCGACGATGGTTCCAAGTTCGTCGATAGTCTTCCCCAGGTCGGTAACCTTTTCCGGGGAGATTTCCAGGGTGTAAGCCGAATAATTGCGCGCCAGCACGGCGCCGTTGCGGTCGAGAATGAGGCCGCGATTGGGCGCGATCGGCACGATCGAGATGCGGTTGTCCTCGGCCTTGGTGTGGTAGTAATTGTACTGCACGATCTGCAGGTAGACGAAACGCAACAGCAGCAGCGAAAAGGTGACGACTACGAACACCGCGGCAATACTGATGCGCCGCCGGAAGGAATGCAACTCGCGCTGGTGGTCCTTGAATTCCGTCAGACGCATGCTGGAGGCAGGATACTAGAAACCGTAAACCGGAGAAAAAGGAGCCGCATGCGACACGAGAAGGCACGAAGTAAAAAGTGAGACAGCGTTGGATCGCACGGGTTTCCTGATTTCCGGTTTTTAGTCTTTGGTTTCTAGATCGGCCTGTTCTCGTCGATCGTTTCGGCCTGCCGCTGCGGCAGCAGCAGCAGAAAAGTCAACACCGGCCACAGCGCCGCGCTGATAAAGCACCCGCCGAAATAGATCCAGCCGGGAAAATCGGCCCCAACGAAAATCCGTATCACCAGCATCAGCAAGCGCGTGAATAGGAGCAAGGGCAGCAAATGCAGCGCCTGCTGCCACGGCGGGAACCAGAGAATGCGCCGGTGCACCGCAAAGGCGAGAAAGGCGAGAACCGAATAGGCGAGCGCATGCTGGCCGAGCAGGGAGCCGTTGCCGACGTCAATCAACAGCCCCAATGTCCAGGCGATGGCGATGCCGACCCTGCGCGGCTGATGGATGCACCAGAAGGCAAGCACGGTCGCCGTGAGGTCCGGCACCGCCGGAACGGTGCCCCAGGGGAGCAGGTCGAACAGCAGCCCCAGCGCCAGGGTCAATACGATGAAACTGACCTTGACCGGCAGCAGGATGCGCTGTGGATGCGGCTGTAATGGCATGCTATCCGGCCTTGCGCTGGCGCGTGCGTTTGTGTGGCTTTTGCGCCGGCTGCTCGAACTCGGGCGGCGGCGCCTTTGCCTCGTTCGACAGCACCAGTACCTGGCGATAGCGGTCGGTGCCCGCGATCGGCGCGAGGGTAATCTTGGCAAACGCATAGGTCGCGTCGCGCTCGACGCGCACCACCGTGGCTACGGGCAGCCCCGGCGGGTAAGTTCCGTCAATCCCCGAAGTGACCATTACATCTCCGTTCTTGATGTCCGCGTTCGCGGGCATGAAGCGCAAGTCGAGCATGCCGCCCTCGGCGCCGCCATAGGCGATCCCGCGCAAGCCGTTTCTGAGTACCTGCAGCGGGATCGCCTGATCCTTGTCCGAGAGCAGCGTCACTTCGCTCGTCAGCAGATACACGCGCGTCACCTGGCCGATCACGCCGATATCGTCGATCACCGGTTCGCCCGCCTGGATGCCGCTGCGCGAGCCTTTGTCGATAATCACCTTGCGCGAGAACGGGTCGCGCGCGACATAGAGGATCTCGGCGAATATGGCCTTGCGCGGCAGCCGTTCCCGCGCCTCGAGTATGCGGCGCAGATGGTTGTTTTCTTCCTTCAGCGCCGCCAGTTGCAATAGCTCCTGGGCGTCGCGCAACTGCTTCATCCTGAGTTCCGCATTCTCCGCGCGCAGCGTCGTGGTGGTGCCGAAATAATCGACTGCGCCGACGAACAGGTCCACCGGCGCCATCGCGACGCGCTGTAGCGGATAGGCCGCGAGCGCGACCACCTGGCGCACGTTGTCGCCATAGCGAAAACGCGCGTCCAGCACCATCAACAGCGTGGCGAGCGCCACGAAAAAGGTAAGGCGCACCAAAGGCGCCGCGCCGCGATTGAAGAACGGTGGCGGCTGATGTTCCACGCTAGTAGCCAGAAACCGGTATCGAGGGACCAGAGAGCGCGATAGCTGCTTTCATCCGGCTTCCGGCTTCTGGTCTCCGGTTTCTAATCGTTGGTGAAGATCGACGCGAGCTTGTCCATTTTTTCCAGCGCCATGCCGGATCCGCGCACCACGCAGGTGAGCGGGTCGTCGGCCACGATCACCGGCAACCCGGTTTCCTCCATCAGCAGGCGATCGATGTCGCGCAATAGCGCGCCACCGCCGGTGAGGACCATGCCCTTCTCGGCGATGTCGGCGCCCAGTTCTGGCGGGGTGTGCTCGAGCGCGGACTTCACCGCGCTGACGATGCTGTTCAGCGGATCGGTGAGCGCTTCCAGAATCTCGTTCGAGGAAATGGTAAAGCTGCGCGGTATGCCCTCGGCGAGGTTGCGCCCTTTCACTTCCATTTCGCGCACCTCCGAACCGGGGAAAGCCGAGCCGATTTCCTTCTTGATCTTTTCGGCGGTGGCCTCTCCGATCAGCATGCCGTAGTTGCGGCGGATGTAATTGATGATGGCCTCGTCGAACTTGTCCCCGCCGACGCGCACGCTGCCCGCGTACACCATGCCGCCGAGCGAAATCACGCCAACTTCCGTGGTGCCGCCGCCGACGTCCACCACCATCGAGCCGGTCGCCTCGGCCACCGGGAGATCGGCGCCGATCGCCGCGGCCATCGGTTCCTCGATCAGGAACACCTGCGACGCCCCGGCGCCTATCGCCGACTCGCGGATCGCGCGCCGCTCGACCTGGGTCGAGCCGCATGGGACGCAGATGATGATGCGCGGGCTTGGCGAGAGCAGACGCGAGACGTGCACCTTCTTGATGAACAGCTTCAGCATCTGCTCGGTTACGGTGAAGTCCGCGATCACGCCGTCTTTCATCGGTCGTATTGCGACGATGTTGCCGGGCGTCTTGCCCAGCATCTGCTTGGCCTCCTTGCCCACCGCCTGAATCGTCTTCTTGCCGCTGGGGCCGCCTTCCTGACGGATGGCGACGACGGAGGGCTCATCGAGCACGATGCCCTTGCCGCGCACGTAGATCAGTGTATTGGCGGTGCCCAGGTCGATCGCCAGGTCATCGGAGAAATAACCTCTTAAAAATCCAAACATGTGCTAGGGTTCCAATTCGAATGAGCCGGTAAATGCGTTATAATACCGCACTTTAACGCACCAATTAGCGCAAATTCCATGCCGCTGTCCCTGCCGCAGGTCAAACGGGTCGCCTGGCTCGCCCGCATTGAAATTACTGATACCGAGGCCGAGACCGTGCAAGGCAATCTGAACGACATTTTCAAGCTGATCGAGCAGATGCAGTCGGTCGATACCGAGGGCGTCGCGCCGATGGCGCACGCCCAGGACGTAGCGCAGCGCCTGCGCGAAGATCGGGTCACCGAAGCCGATCAGCATGCGCTGTTCCAGGCAAGCGCGCCGCAGGTCGAGGACGGCCTGTACCTGGTGCCGAAAGTGATCGAATAACATCCCGGACTGCGCGACCCGGACAGCCTGCGCAGCGGGCCGCGCGCCCCGCCCAACAATGTTCAATTCCTCTCTCAAACAGCTGTCCGCCCTGCTGGCGCAGAAGAAACTGTCCAGCGTCGAGCTGACGCAATCCTATCTGGATCGCCTGCGACGGCTCGATCCCGGGCTCAACGCATTTCTGACCATTGATGCCGAGCGCAGTCTGGCCCAGGCGCGCGCGGCCGACGCGCAAATCGCGGCGGGCGCGGCACAGCCGCTGACCGGCATTCCGATAGCCTACAAGGACATTTTTTGCGCCAAAGCTTGGCGCACGACCTGCGGCTCGAAAATGCTGGCCGACTTCGTCAGCCCCTACGATGCACATGTGGTGGAGCGCTTGAACGCGGCCGGAACGGTCATGCTGGGCAAGACCAACATGGACGAGTTCGCCATGGGCTCGTCCAGCGAAACCGGTTTCTGGGGTCCGGTAAAAAATCCCTGGGACCGGAGCCGGGTCGCCGGCGGCTCGAGCGGGGGCTCGGCTGTGGCCGTCGCAGCGCGCATGGCGCCGGCGGCGGTCGGCACCGACACCGGCGGCTCGATTCGCCAGCCCGCGGCGCTGACGGGCATCTGCGGGCTCAAGCCCACCTACGGCGTGGTTTCGCGCTATGGCATGATCGCTTTCGCCTCCAGCCTGGACCAGGGCGGGCCGATGGCGCGAAGCGCCGAAGACCTCGCCCTGATGCTGAACGCAATGGCCGGCTTCGATGCGCGCGACTCGACCAGCCTCGAGCGGCCGGTCGAGGACTATACGCGCGCACTCGATAGCTGCGCAGCGGGGGACCGCGCCAAACCGCTCGCCGGATTGCGCATCGGCGTGCCGCAGGAGTATTTCGGCGACGGCCTTTCGAGCGACGTCGCGGCGGCAGTGGAAGCGGCGCTGGCGCAATTCGAGAAGCTGGGCGCTAAGCGCGTCGCCGTCAGCCTGCCAAATTCCGGGCTGTCCGTGCCCGCGTACTACGTGATTGCGCCGGCTGAGGCATCAAGCAACCTGTCGCGCTACGACGGCGTGCGCTACGGTTATCGCGCACCGGAATACGGCGATCTCGCCGACATGTACCGCAAGAGCCGCGCGCAGGGTTTCGGCGCCGAAGTGAAGCGGCGCATCCTCATCGGCACCTACGTGCTGTCGCACGGCTATTACGACGCCTACTATCTCAAGGCGCAGAAGATCCGCCGCCTGATCGCGCAGGATTTCGCCGCCGCCTACAAGCAGTGCGACTTGATCCTGGGGCCGACTTCGCCCAGCGTCGCGTTCGGCCTGGGCGACAAGGTTTCGGACCCGGTGCAGATGTACCTGATCGACATCTATACGGTTGCGGCGAACCTCGCCGGCCTGCCCGCGATGTCGATTCCCTGCGGCTTCGGCGAGGGCGGCATGCCGGTGGGGCTG
Source organism: Burkholderiales bacterium (assembly GCA_035530495.1). Lineage (GTDB taxonomy): Bacteria > Pseudomonadota > Gammaproteobacteria > Burkholderiales > SG8-39 > 2-12-FULL-64-23. Next base: position 1,485 of record DATKUQ010000152.1, on the reverse strand, counting down.
CAACTGGCGGGCAACTATTTTGCCGAGGCGAAAATGCTCAACGCGGCGCACCAGTACCAGCTTGCGACCGACTGGCACCTGCGCCAGCCGGCGGGGACGGAATAGGCGATGGACTGGGAAATCGTCATCGGCATCGAGACCCACGCGCAGCTGTCGACCGTGTCGAAAATATTTTCCGGCGCGGCGACGCAGTTCGGCGCGGCGCCCAACGCCCAGGCCTGCGCGGTGGACATTGCGCTACCCGGCGTGCTGCCGGTGCTGAACAGAGGTGCGGTGGAACGCGCCGTCCGCTTCGGCCTGGCCGTGGGCGGACCCGAAGTCATCAGCCGGCGTTCGGTGTTCGCGCGCAAGAATTATTTCTATCCCGACCTGCCCAAGGGCTACCAGATCAGCCAGTACGAATTGCCGATCGTCACCGGCGGCGCCATATCCTTTCTGACCCGGGACGCCGAGAAGACCGTGCGGCTCACGCGCGCGCATCTCGAGGAGGATGCGGGTAAATCGCTGCACGAGGATTTCCGCGGCATGAGCGGCATCGACCTCAACCGCGCCGGCACGCCGCTCCTGGAAATCGTGACGGAACCCGACATGCGCAGCGCGGAAGAGGCAGTGGCCTACGCCAAGGCGCTGCACGCGCTGGTGCGCTGGATCGGCATTTGCGACGGCAACATGCAGGAGGGGTCGTTCCGCTGCGACGCCAATGTCTCGGTGCGCCGCCCCGGCGGGCCGCTCGGAACGCGGCGCGAAATCAAAAACCTGAACTCCTTCCGTTTCTTGCAGCAGGCGATCGAATACGAAGCCCGCTGGCAGATTGGAACGCTCGAGGACGGCGGCAGCATCCAGCAGGCCACGGTGCTGTTCGACCCGGACACGGGCGCGACGCGCATGATGCGCGCCAAGGAAGACGCGCACGATTATCGCTATTTTCCCGATCCCGACCTGCTGCCGCTCGTCATCGGCTCCGACACGATAGAACAGATTCGATCCGAATTACCGGAGCTGCCGGCGGCAAAGCGCGAGCGCTACCAGCAGAAATTCGGATTGCCGTCCGCATATGCCGTGTCGCTAACTCAATCCATCGAGGTCGCCTCCTATTTTGAGGCGGTGGCCGCTGAAGTCGGCAGCGACAACGCCAAACTGGCGGCAGACTGGATACTGGTCGAGTTGGCGGGTGCGCTCAACAGCGCGGGCATCGATATCAGCGCCTCGCCGGTGTCGAGCAAGCAGCTTGCCGGTTTGTTGCTGCGCATGCGCGACAATACGATTTCCGGAAAGATGGCGAAGGGCGTGTTCGACGCGATGTGGGCGGGCGAGGGCGACGCGGACTCGGTGATCGGGAAGCGTGGTCTGAAGCAGATTTCAGATACGAGCGAACTCGAGAAAATCGTCGACGGCGTGCTCGCCGCCAATCCGAAGTCGGTCGAGGAATACCGCGCGGGCAAGGAGAAGGCGTTCAACGCGCTCGTCGGCCAGGCGATGAAAGCG
>DATKUQ010000151.1:0-2207 GCA_035530495.1 Burkholderiales bacterium | reverse complement strand
ATGGAAATGTCGCCGAGCTTGCCGCTGTGGGCCTCGATGAACTTCTCGCTGGAAACGAACATGCCGCCCGAGCCGCAGCAGGGGTCGTACACGCGGCCCTTGTACGGCGCAAGCATTTCGACCAGGACGCGCACCACGCGTGAGGGCGTGTAGAACTGACCGCCGCTCTTGCCTTCGGCGCTGGCAAAGCGCGCGAGAAAGTATTCATACACGCGGCCCAGGGTGTCCTTGGCGCGATCGGCCGCGCTGCCAAGCGCGATGTCACTCACCAGGTTGATGATCTGCCCGAGCCGCTGCTTGTCGAGACCGGGGCGGGCATAGTCCTTGGGCAGCACGCCCTTGAGCGAGGCGTTGTCGCGCTCGATCGCGGTCATCGCGTCATCGACCAACTGGCCGATGGTCGGCTGCGGCGCCATCGATTTCAGATACTGCCAGCGCGCTTCCGGCGGCACCCAGAAAATGCTTACGGCGCGGTACTCATCAGGGTCTTCAGGATCAGCGCCTTTCTTGCGCTGCGCATCGAGTTCCGCGTGCTTGGCCTCGAACGCGTCGGAAATGTACTTGAGGAAAATCAGGCCGAGGACGACGTGCTTGTACTCGGCCGCGTCCATGTTGTTGCGCAGGCCGTCGGCCATCTGCCAGAGCTTGGCTTCGAAGCCGAGGTTGGCGCCGGTATCTTTCTTCTTGGTGCTTGTTGCCATGATACTTTCTATTGATTTGCGCGGACAGAATTCAGAACATTGGCCTAGCCATTCCCGAACAGCAGAGCGGACTGCAGCGGCTTCGGCTTATCAGAAATGGCAATGACTGCTATGCATGCCGCGGGTATCTACGACTTGCCTTTCCAGGATCGGCGGTAGCTGGTTAAGCATGGTAGCAGAGCGGCGGCGGGAATACGCAGTCCCCGGGATCCTCCACCCGATTCTTGCTTAGGCCCTAAAATTCATACATGAATCAATACCGCGGTCGCTTCGCCCCCTCGCCCACCGGGCCGATGCACTTCGGCTCGCTGGTTGCCGCGGTGGGCAGCTACCTCGAAGCGAAGACGCGGGGCGGACTATGGCTGTTGCGCATGGAAGACCTGGATACGCCGCGCGAGCAGCCCGGCGCGGCCGATGCGATCCTGCGCACGCTCGAAGCCTGCGGCATGGGCTGGGACGGCGAGCCGATATACCAGAGTCGGCGCAGCGAAGCCTATCGCGCCGCGCTGGCGCGCCTCGAAGCGCAAGGCCTGGTCTATGCCTGCGGCTGTTCCAGGCGGGAAATCGCGGATTCCGGCCTTGGTCCCGATGGCGCGCTGATCTACCCCGGCACCTGCCGCAATGGCCTTGCGCCGGGGAAGGCGGCTCGCGCCACCCGTGTGCGCGTCGACCACGAAGCGATCGAGTTCGAAGATCTCATTCAGGGAAAGCTAAGCCAGGATCTCGCCGCCGAGGTCGGCGACTTCGTGCTGCGGCGCGCCGACGGGCTCCATGCCTACCAGCTGGCAGTGGTGGTCGACGATGGCGAACAGGAAATTACCGACGTGGTGCGCGGCGCCGACCTGCTCGACTCGACGCCACGGCAGATTTACCTGCAGCGCCTGCTCGGTCTGCCGACGCCGCGCTACCTGCACCTGCCCGCGGCGGTAAATGCCGTCGGGGAAAAACTGTCGAAGCAGACGCTGGCGCCGCCGGTGGATGCGCGCGATCCGGTGCCGGCGCTCGCGCGCGTCATGGATTTCCTGGGCCAGGCACCGCCCGCGCAGCTCGGCCGCGCGTCGCTCGCCGAATTCTGGCATTGGGCGCTCGCTCATTGGGATGCGCAACACATCCCGCGCCGGCGCAGCCTGCCTGCGCCTTGAGATCTGTTTTGTAATGCGGTGATACACACCCTCATACCGTCGCAAAATTGCGTCACGCGGTCTCTGTAATTGACATTTTTTAGGTATGACCCAACGCACAAGGGCAGCATGGCCGGCGGCGCCTTTGGGCAAGCGCTATGCCGGAACCGCGTATCCCTTTTCGCGAAACAGGCGCAAGCAAGCATCTGCCACATCCACGTCGTACGCCGTTCCGCGTCCACGCTCGATTTCGGCCAGCGCTTTGTCGAGCCCCAGCCCCGGCCGGTAGGGCCGGTGCGAAGACATGGCTTCCACCACGTCGGCCACCGCCATGATGCGCGACTCGAGCAGGATCGCCTCTCCCTTCAGCCCCTGCGGATAGCCG
>DATKUQ010000150.1:0-3900 GCA_035530495.1 Burkholderiales bacterium | reverse complement strand
TGAAGCGGATCGTCGAGCAGCAAGCCAGGCCAGCGCGACCATGAGAATGTCGTGCTAGCGGCCAGCAGCGCGCTGACACTGAGCGCCGAAAGCTGGCCTTCGCTGAAGAAGTAATTTGGATTGATTTCGAGCTGGCTGGTTGTCCCATCGACGCCGGTACGGATGACGGCCGGGCGCAGCTCCGAACGTGTGGCGTGATGCTCAGCGCGATAAATGATCGACGAGTCCGACCCGGTCATGAGCGTGCGCGAGAAGCGCTGGATCGTGTCGTTGAGCGGCTTCAGCACATCGTCAGCGAACTCCTCGGCACGGGCCTGCATCTTGATGCCGACGTCTTCCATCCGGTCGCGCGCCCGTTGCGCAAGCTCCAATTGTGTCTGAGCCCAAACCACATCGGCTTGCAGCTTTACGGTTGCCTCGGTTTCGATCTCGACCTCCTTCTCGCGTATCGTGGCCGCAATCGCGCGCTCACGCTCCTGCAACTGTTGGTCGTTCTGCCAAATGCGAAGACCGTTGATGAGGTCGGCATGTGCGGACGCGATCGGTTCCGCGCGCGCTTGGCGCTCCGCTATCTGCGACCGGAGCTGTGCCACGCGGACGTTGTCGGGATCGCCTGTCTGACCAAGTTCGTTCCAATGGCGGACTAGTGCCCTCCGCGCATCCGCCAGCCTGTCCAGTTCACCATTGGTCGTCGCCAGACTCGCGTCTTCGCGATTGATCGCCGCCGCAACAGCGTCGCGTGCGACGCGGGCTTCATCCAGTTGTTTCTGATCGGTCTGAAGTTGCTTGCCAATCGCAAGGGATTCGGTCTGTGTCGTCGCCTCTTCCTGAGCTAGCGAGACAAGTAGGCCGTCACCCGCCGACCAGAGTGCCGGATGCTGGGTCAGCAAGGAGCGCGCGGCTTCCGCATCCGACGAGGCATTCGCCAGCACCCGCTCGAGACTGACCCGCTTGACCCGTTCGGCCTCGATCACAGCCTGCGCGTCGGCAAGTGATGCTTCGAGGGCATCCTGGGACGGCCCCTCTGAAATCTGCCGGTCTAGCCCGTCAAGATTGGCGCGAAGCAAAATTACGGCGCTGTCGTCGTAATGGCTGTCAACCGCTCCCCCAGCCTCGACGAGCTGCTGGACCAGGCTCGCCTCGCGAGCTTGCTCAGCCGTAAGGGCGGTTGCGAGCTGGGCCTGTTCCGCCAGCCCGCGTTCGACCTCTGCAAGTTGGCGATTGACGCCCTCTTGGCGCACTTTCGCGGCCGCCAGCAAGTTACCGAGTTCGGCCGCGGGAGTGGTATTCACGGCCGCGTTCGCAAGCGCGAGCGCTTTTAACCGACCTATCTCGAACTGTGTGGCGCAGACCGGACAGGTGGTGTCGTCGTGCGACAGTTGGTGCGCGATCCGCGATACTGCCTCGGCAAGCGTTTGGGCGCGCTCGTCATGACTCCGCAAGTGCACCGTTAGGCGCGCGATCTCGTCGCTGATGGTCTTGGCCCCTGCCTTCAATTCTGACCGCTTGCCTTGCAGCGCGCGTTTGGAGATTCCGGCTCATGAGACGCCAGCATTCCGGAGCATGTGAAGCCAGCATTCCGGACCATGAGAGGCCACGATTCCGGCGCATGTGAAGCCAGTGGGTCGTGGCTGATTCCGGATCATGGGAGGCCAGTACGGCGCTCCGGTTGAGGTGGGTCATCCTTGCGGATTTTTCCGCGAGGTTCCCATGGCTCAATCGAGACTTCTCATGCGACAAATTCGCGAACTGCTGAGGTAGTTGCAAAACTCGTATAGCCGTCTGAATTTCTTCGCTGCGGACGCGAAAAAAAGGCGTGCGGGTGGTGCCATTGAAGGCAACATGTGGGGTATCAAAACGCACAGATCACCCGCCGATGAATCATAAGCTGCACGACCGCCTTTCTCAATTCCACACGCAATTCCAACACGAGCTGGTGCCACTGACCGAAGCGAGTCTGGGCGAGCGGCTGACGCCGAAGCTCGAGCAGTTGCTGCGCATCTGGGAGATGGTGCAGATCGAGCGTTTCGTGCCGGCCGGTCGCGGCGGGGTGGGACGCCCGGCACGCGAACGGGCGGCGCTGACGCGTGCGTTCGTGGCCAAGGCGGTGTTGGGCTTGCCCACCACGGTGGCCCTGATGGAGCGCCTGCACGTGGATGGGTGCCTGCGTCGACTGTGCGGTTTTGATGGGCGGCGCAAGCTGCCCGGCGCAGGGTTGTTTTCGCGCGCCTTTGCCGAGCTGGCCGAACAGGGCCTGGTCAGCGAAGCGCATGCGGCCTTGATCAAGGCCCAGCTGGGCGATCAGCTGATCGGCCACATTGCACGCGACGCCACCGAAATCCAGGCGCGCGAGAAACCAGCCAAACCCCAGCCGTCCGTCGTTCCGCCACCGCCGCGCAAGCGAGGGCGTCCGCGCCAGGGCGAGATTCGCCCGCCGGTACTGACCCGCATCCAACGCCAGATGCAAGGCATGAGCCTGAACGCGATGCTGGCCGACTTGCCGTGTGCCTGCGACGTCGGCAGCAAGACCAACAGCAAAGGCTTCAAGTCCAGCTGGGTCGGCTACAAGCTGCATCTGGATGTGGCCGATGGCCAGATTCCCATCAGCGCCGTGGTCACCAGCGCCAGTGTCCACGATTCGCAAGTGGCCATTCCGCTGGCCACGCTGACCGCTGCGCGCGTGATCAACCTCTACGATGTAATGGATGCCGCGTATTGCAGCCCGCTCCTGCGCCAGCACAGCCGCGATCTGCACCACATTCCGTTGATCGATCACAACCCGCGTGGCGGGCAGAAGATCGACTTCGCCCCGCATGAAGCCGAACGCTTCAAGACCCGTACCCAAGTCGAGCGGGTCAATGCCCGCCTCAAGGACGAATTCGGCGCGCGCTGGGTGCGCGTGCGCGGTCCCGCCAAGGTCACCGCGCACCTGATGCTGGCGGTGCTGGCGCTGACCGCCGATCAACTGTTGCGTCTGGTCACCTAGCCGCTGGCGGCGGTGGCGTGATGGCAGCGCGGGCCAGCGGCTCGGGCCGGCGCGTGTCCGTCGCACGCCCGTTTTACGCAAAAACCGCCGCAGAACGCGGATCCGGGCACCCCACCCGGCCCATCGGCGCATGCCGCTTCATCCGACGACGTTCGCCGCATGGCTGCGCGGGAATTTCGCAACTTGCTCTGCTGCACCTGCATTTTGAACAAGGCCTCAGCCAGCGCCTGATCGCGCGCAGCCTGGGCGTGGTGCGTTCCACGGTGGAGCGCGTGATCAAGCGCTTCGCCGCCACCGGGCTGACCTGGCCGCCCGATCCGGCGCTGACCGATGCCGAGCTGGAGCGGCGGCTGTATCGGGGGCCCGCGCCTACGGGCTCGGCCAAGACCGGTACCCGGCCCCACTACGCCGAGGTGGTCAAGCAGCTGGCGCGCAAGGGCGTGACGCGGCGGCTGTTGTGGAGCGAGTACCGCGACCTCCACGTGGACGGCATCGGCTACAGCGTGTTCTGCGATGAACTGGCCAGCTATTCGGCCGATCGCGACCTGTCGTACCGGAACGACCACGTGCCGGGCGAGAAGGCGTACTTCGACTTCGCCGGTTTGACGTTGCGCTACCAAGACGCCGCCGTGGTGCGGAGCGCGCAGGTCTTTGTCGCGGCGCTGGGGTATTCCAACGCCATCTTCGCGCACGCCTATGCCGACCAGACGGCGATGAGCTGGCTCGACGGCCAGCACCGCGCCTTCGTCGCGTGGGGCGGCGTGCCCCGTGTGGGCGTGCCGGACAACCCGAAGGCGCTGGTGGCCAAGGCCGATCGTTACGAACCGCGCCTGACCGCGGTGTATGTCGATTTTGCCCGCCACTACGGCATCACGATCATCCCGGCACGGGTACGAAAACCCAAGGACAAGGCG
>DATKUQ010000149.1:0-5375 GCA_035530495.1 Burkholderiales bacterium | reverse complement strand
TGCGCCGACGGCGCTCATCAAGATGTGGCCTTGGGCAATGCTCTTCTTGGCCGGCCTAGCCGGTAGTATTTGCTTCACTGTGCCGTCCTGCAGCGTGCACATCTTCGGCGCCAGCATTACGGGCTTTCCGTTTTTGTCTTTTCCTGTAACAACCCGGTCGTATACCTCTCGCCAAACGTCCTCCCCCAGGCTCCGAAAGTCGGCGTCCGCATACTGCTGCAGGTGCTGCTTGAAGCACGCCCGGTAGGACTTTTGGGTTCTCTCTGACAGCGGCAGCGAGACGAGGCCAGGCTTGCGCCGTTTCTTGGTGACAAACGTCTCAAAGGCATCACGCAGTGACATAGGAGCGGCCTTATCAGCCGGGTTCTCAATCCGCAGACGGTACACTCGCGCTTGGTCGTTAGCGTCATCGGGCTGCATTTCCGGCAACTGCAGACCACCCCCGCCGGTGCCCGGAACACTGCCAATCGAGGCGAAATAGTGCTTGCCCTTGAAGTCAAATTCGACGAAGTAGGTCGCCTTTCCTTTTGGCGAGACCCGCAGCCCCAGGCCGGCTTTGCTCTGCTCGTCCCGGTACATGCCTGGGGTCCTTATTAGTTCCGATATCCTCGCTTTAGTGAACTTGAATTTGGTCTTCTTCTTGGTCTTCTTTTTAGCGCTCATGTTGCTCCCACAAATGAATAGGCACTTAACGCCTCTGGTGATTCACCTAGGTAAAAGTGTACCTCATTTGTGGGAGGTTTGAGGGAGTTATTAATACAAATAGGCGGAAATTGCTGCACCTCAATGGTGCGATTCGATTTTTGATGTGTTTAGAATCAGTATTTTATACGAAAAGGCTAAGCATCATAAATTTACGTAGAGAAACCGCGTTTCATTTACGAGCCTTCATATTCCCCTATGAGAAACGAGAATTAACGTTTTGTATTGGGGAGCATTTGGGGGGGGAAGTCGCGTGACCACACGGTGGCCATGGCCTTGCGTCCCTCGTTAATTGGACCGCAGAGTAACACAACCCCGGGTGGGCGGCGCACCGTTTCCGGTACGCTCTGCGAGCCCCGCACGGCAAACAAAGCGCAGGGCCTCAGCGCATCGCTCTGCCAGAAAAGGCGCCGCTTGCAGAGCTTTAGATCCCTGCGAGGGGTAGCTTGTAGGTAGAGCCCTCGTGGCTCAGACAAGGATCTCTCCCGCCCCAAACAGCGCGCAAGAAAAAAGCCGGTGGAACCTTGTGGGTGCCATCGGCTTGAGAGCGAGGTTTCAGAGGAGGATAAGGAGGAGAAACCCCGCAAACCAATCTTACAAGATTGCCGCAGCGCCGCAATTGTTTTTCCTGATTACATGCATCAGCTACACGGATTGCGTGCGCCGCTTTTTGGAATTTTCGACCTGACGCGAGTACCGGCTATCGGCGGCCTCGCGACTTGCCCGAGGAGGCAGCGCGTCTTGTACCACGACGCGGTCGAGAATCGCGAAATAAGGGGCATTAGCTATTCTTGTGATACGATTTATGATTCAATAAGGCGGGATAATACGGCAGCCGGGGTGGACGAGATATGGCAGACAGACGATTGCAGGTTTTTCATGCGGTGGCGAAGCAGAGCAGCTTCACCAAGGCCGCCGAGACGCTGTTTATGACGCAGCCGGCGGTGACGTTTCAGATCAAACAACTCGAGGAGCATTTCAATACGCGCCTGTTCGACCGCGGACACGGCAAAATTTCGCTTACCGGGGCAGGCGAAGTGGTGCTTGAGTATGCGGAGAAAATACTCGCGCTTTCGGCCGAACTCGATACCCGTGTCAGCGAGCTGACGGGCGAAGTCCAGGGCCTGCTGCTGATCGGCGCGAGCATGACCATCGCCGAGTTCATGTTGCCGCGGGTGCTGGGGGAATTCAAAGTCGCCTATCCGGGAGTCAAGGCCCGGCTGACCGTTGCGAACTCCGACACGGTCGAGCACGGCGTCGCGGCGCATAGCCTGGATATCGGCCTGATCGAAGCGCCGTCGCATCTTCCGGGACTTTCCACGGAGGACTGCTGCGAGGACGAGCTGCAGGTGGTGTGTTCGCCGGGGCACCCGCTGGCAAGGCTCAAATCGGTGATGCCGAAGCAGCTGCTGCAGTACCCGTACGTGAGCCGCGAGACAGGCTCGGGTACGCGCGAAGTGACCGACAGCTATTTCCGTCGTGCCGGCATCGAACCGGAAGAACTGAACTCCGTGATGGAAATGGGCAGCCCGGACGCAATCAAGGGCGTGGTCGAAACCGGCCTGGGCTTTGCCATCATGTCCAAGGTGATTGTGGCCAAGGAGAAACAGCTGGGCGTGCTGGTGGCGCTGCCGCTCGCGCCCAAGCTTACGCGTACGCTCTCGCTGGTCTATCCGAAGGAGAGGTTCCGTTCGCGCCTGGTCAACAGCTTTGTCGAATTTTCCAAGGGCAAGCTGAAAGACTCTGTCAAGGGGTGAGCGGCTGAGCCTTCCAGTCCGTCCGGCAAATTAGATGCCGCGCCCGATCCGCGCCAGTTTCAAGCTGTCCGCCTTGCGGCACAATCTGGGTGCGGCGCGCCGCAGCGCACCCAATTCCAGGATCTGGGCGGTGGTGAAAGCCAATGCCTATGGCCATGGACTTCTGCGCGTGGCGCAGGCACTGGCCGGTGCCGACGGCTATGCGCTGCTGGATATGAACGAAGCGGTGCGCTTGCGCGAGGCGGGCAGCGCCAAGCCCATCCTGCTGCTGGAGGGCATCTTCCAGGCCGCCGACCTGGAGATCGTCGATCGCTACGGCCTCACCAGCGTAGTCCATGACGTCGAGCAGATCCTGATGCTGGAGCGCGCCCGGCTGGCCACGCAAATCCCGGTCTACCTGAAGGTCAACACCGGCATGAACCGCTTGGGCTTCGCCGGCGAACAGGCGCGCGCGGCGCACAGCCGCCTGCGGGCGAGCGGCAAGGTTTCCGCTATTGCCTTGATGACGCATTTCGCCGACGCTGACGGATCGACGGGCGTTGGGATGCAATTGGAGCGCATGCGCGCATGGACCGCCGGGCTCGACGGCGAGTTTAGTGCGGCCAATTCCGCGGCGATACTGCGCTTTCCAGAAGCTCACGCGGACTGGGTGCGGCCCGGTATCATGCTCTACGGCTGTTCTCCCTTCTCCGATCAAAACGCCATGCAACTAGGCTTGCAGCCGGTAATGACACTGTCGAGCGAGATCATCGCAGTTCAGGATCTCAAGCCGGGTGACCGGGTGGGCTACGGCGGCACGTTCGAGGCGACGCGACCCATGCGCGTCGGCGTCGTCGCCTGCGGCTATGCCGACGGCTATCCGCGCCATGCGCCCGGTTGGCGCGATCGGAGCGCGCCGGTGCTGGTCGCGGGAAAGCGCACCGGCATCGTAGGCCGCGTCTCGATGGATATGCTGTGCGTCGATCTCAGTGCGACGCCCGATGCGCGCGTCGGCAGTAAAGTGACATTGTGGGGTGAGGGGCTGTCGGCAGACGAAGTCGCCGCCAGCGCGGGCACCTTGAGTTACGAACTGCTGTGCGCACTCGCTGCGCGCGTGCCTCAAACGGAAGTCGAATAATCTTGGCCAAGGCAAAATCCGTCTATACCTGCACCGAGTGCGGCGGCAGCGCGCCGAAATGGCAGGGTCAATGCCCGAGTTGCGGCGCCTGGAACACGCTGATCGAAACCGCAGCAGAGGCGGCAGCTACGCACCGTTACAAGAGCGTCGCCGCAGCATCGAAGCTGCAGAAGCTGTCCGAGGTGAGCGCGCGCGAAATGCCGCGCCTTCCCACCGGTGTGGCCGAGTTCGACCGCGTACTCGGCGGCGGGCTGGTTGCGGGACAAGTGGTGCTGATCGGTGGAGATCCGGGCATCGGCAAGTCGACGCTGCTGCTGCAGGCACTTTCCGCCATGAGCGCTGGGCACTCGGCGGTTTATGTCAGCGGCGAGGAGTCGGCCGAGCAGGTGGCGCTGCGCGCCACCCGCCTCGGGCTGGATTCCGGCGGCCTGCAGCTACTCGCCGAGATCAATCTCGAAAGAATCCAGGCGCTTCTGGCCCAAGCCCGGCCGGAACTCGTAGTCATCGATTCCATCCAGACGCTGTATTCCGATGCGCTGTCCTCGGCGCCGGGATCGGTGGCGCAGGTCAGGGAATGCGCGGCGCAGTTGACGCGCCTGGCCAAGCAGAGCGGCACGACTATCGTCTTCATCGGCCATGTGACCAAGGAAGGCGCGCTCGCCGGGCCGCGGGTGCTGGAGCATATTGTCGACACCGTGCTCTATTTCGAAGGCGACACACACCAGAGCTTTCGCCTGGTGCGCGCGTTCAAGAACCGCTTCGGCGCGGTGAACGAACTCGGCGTGTTCGCCATGACCGACAAGGGACTGAAAGGGGTGTCCAACCCTTCGGCGCTGTTCCTGTCGCAGCACGACGAGCAGGTGCCGGGTTCCTGCGTGCTGGTGACGCAGGAAGGCACGCGGCCCTTGCTGGTCGAGATCCAGGCGCTGGTGGACGAGGCGCACGCGCCCAATCCGCGCCGTCTGTCCGTCGGCCTGGAACAGAACCGGCTGGCAATGCTGCTCGCGGTGCTGCACCGGCACGCGGGCGTCGCCTGCTTCGACCAGGACGTATTCGTCAACGCGGTCGGCGGCGTGAAAATCAGCGAACCTGCCGCGGATCTCGCGGTGCTGCTCGCGATTGTCTCCTCGCTGCGCGCGCGGCCGCTGCCGCAAAAGCTCGCGGTGTTCGGCGAGGTGGGGCTGGCGGGGGAAATCCGCCCGGCGCCGCGCGGCCAGGAACGGCTGCGCGAGGCGGCAAAGCTCGGGTTCACTCAAGCGATCATCCCCAAGGCGAATGTGCCGAGGCATGCGATCAGCGGCCTCGAAATCATCGCCTGCGACCGCGTCGAGGACGCTGTCGCGCGTTTGCGCTAAGTCTGCAGCAGCTCGCGCGCTGCGCGCACGCCGCTGCGCACGGCCGACTCCAGCGTGGCCGGATAGTCGCTGGCGGTGTAGTCCCCCGCCAGGTAAAGGTGGTCGATCGCCGTCCGGTTTGTCGGCCGTTCAATGCCCGGGCGGCAGGAGAATGTGGCGCGCTTTTCCGCGATGACGCGCGACCACAGCGGCGCGGGCAGGCCGGGCATGAATGCGGCCAGTTCGCGATGGATGGCGTCTGCCAGCGCTTCGAGGGAAGCGCCCTGATGCGCGCCGTGCGCGCTGATTACCGCCGCCAGCAGTCCCGCTCTGCCGTTCAGCCGGCCGCGGTCGAATACCCACTGCACATAGCCGCCGTCGAAGCCCGTCATCGGCTGCGGCATCGACACCTCTTGCGGATACTGCAGATAGCAGGTGTAGATCGGCTCGTAGGTGAACGCCGCC
>DATKUQ010000148.1:0-8669 GCA_035530495.1 Burkholderiales bacterium | reverse complement strand
GACGGCCGCGGGCTGTTCGTGTACCGCGCAGGCAACGAGTATCGCGTCTACGACAGTCGCTGCCCGCACCAAGTCACCAATATCCCACACCTGGCATTGCATGGCCTCGAATTGACCTGCCCCAAACACAACTGGGCATTCGACCTCACCAGCGGTGCATGCGTGAAGAAAGGTACCCAGCCGCTGAAGCGTTTCGACGCAAAAGTGGAGAAAGGCCGCCTGTACGCAATCTGGTAGCTCCGCCAGGGGTGCGACAGCACTCTTGCCTTGCCGCCTCGATCCCACGCGTGATGCAATGCACTTTCAGAGAACGAGCGCGGCAGGCTCCTCGACCCAGGCGGCGATGGTCTCCTCGGCGGTGGCGGGGTCGACCTGGTGCACGCGCAGCAGGGAAAGCGCGGCCTCGCGCCAGTGCGTCCTGCCCGCCGCGGCCGCCTCGCGCAGGGGATTGAAATCTGCGGTTTCGCGCCAGCGCCGGTAAGCCTGTACCAATAGCGGAAACAATTTGCTGCGCATGCCCTCGAAGTTGGCGAAATGAAAATGGATCGCGCCCGCCGCCTCGCGCTCGATCAGGCACGGCAGCGTGGACAGGCAGTCAGCCAGATTGTCGCGCACCGCGCGCGCAAGAATTTCGGCCCGCCGGCCGGTGAAAGAAGCGATGAGCTCGCGCCATGCGGGTCCGAGCAGCGGCTCGGCCATGGCTTCGCCGACTTCGTGCAGGATCAGCGTCTCCGCTTCCTGTTCCGACATGGCGTCCACGGCCTGTACCGCATCACCGGCAAAGCCGTAGCACTCGAGCGCCGACTTCAGCGCACCGTCGGACTTGCGCACGCCCCAGATCTCGATTTTGTCCCACAGCCAGCGGCGCAGTGCGTCGCGCCGCATGAACACCGTTCCGTCGAGCAGCGCGGCGGGCGGCGCGCTGAGGTCGCGCGCATACTCACAGCCCGAGACGAACAGCGTGAGCCCCTGGCGCTGCTCGCGGCGCTCCAGCTGCCCCAGGAAGAAATGCGGCTTGCCGAAACGGCCGTAGCCGCCTCCGTAGACCAGTCCCTGCGGCACCAGCACCGCATTGATGGCCGCCACCTCGAACGCATCGTAGCTGCGCGCGCCCAGGGGCAGCGGCTTCAGGGCGCCGGCCGCCAATTCATCCCACAGCGCCTCGCGCGCGGAGATCCAGCTGCCGAGCTCCTGCCGCGGCAGCGGTTGGTCCAAAGGGATTTCGTGCTCCCAGCGGTAAAGCTCGCGCATCTCGAGCAGATAGTTGCACAGCGTCGCCTCGCGCGCGTGACGCGCATCGGCAATGTGGCAGTTGCGCTGCACACTTTGCACCAGTTGGGGAAAATCAGAGGGTGGCATCATTATTACGGCCGGCGGCGCCGGATACGGTAGGCGACGATCGATTGGACTATGGTGGAATAGGGCAGTTTCGACAAATCGCCTGATGTCGCCACGGCCGTGCGCACCAGACCATGCACATCGGCTACCGGCGCGAGCCCCTGCGTCTCCGCGGCGCGCCCCTCGATCGACGGTACGGCCTCCGACGCCAGCGCCAGTTGCACGCCCAACAGCCCCCCGCATTCCACTTTCATCTCTTGCGAATGCGGCAGGGGCGCTTCCACCTGCGTCAGCTTCAGCGCGAACGCCGACTTCTGTCGCAGCAAAGCACGCAGTAGCGCGCACTGTTCGTGCGCCCCGGGCGAACTGCAGGCCACCGCCTCGCGCTCCGCGATATTCTGCCGCCCGGAGAGAGAACAGGCACAGCAGCGGGCGAGTATCGCTTTCTCGAACACACAGGGCTGCGGGTTCACCGCGCCGCGCGTCTGCCGGAACGCCGCTTCGTCCATCGCCGGCGTTCAGTCGTCGGCGGGGTTCGGCTGCGCCGCGCGCACCTGGGAGAGCAGGTCTTCGGCATGCAGCTCATTGTCGGCAAAAATCACCTTGACCATTCCCTCCTCGGCGGAAACCGTTTCGGTGCGCAGCGCCTTGGCACGCGCGGAGGCCGCGCCAAAGGCGGCGTGCTCCTCGAGCTTATGCAGCTGGCGGACGGGAAAATTCGAGATCTTATAGATGTAATAGGGCATGGTCAGTCCGGGTAATCAGTATGCAGGAAAGGCGCCGGCGTCGCGCCCGCAACGCGGCTCGCTTGCGCATGGTAGTGCAGCGGGCGCAACAAGACGAAACGAACCCTTTGATCGGCGGCATCAGGCAATTTATCGACGCGGGCTATGGCGTGCCTGCCTCAGACGATCGCAGCCGACATTTGCGCCTCGGGGAAACCCCGCTCCCGCAACGCCACCGCGGCAGACTCGACGAAGGACTCGGTACCTGCCACATAGATGTCGAAGTCGTTCAGATCGGCATGGTCCGCATCGACGCGGCGGAGCAAATCCAGCACGCCGTCAGCGCCCGCGGCGACCGGCGCATAACTGAAATTGTCCAAGGCATCGGCCCAGGAGCGGCACAGGTTGGCAAGATAATGACCGGCCGGCCGGGTGGCGAGCCAGTACAGATACAGCCGTTCCGACCCTTCCAGCGCCATCGCGTGCTCAATCAAACTCTTTATCGGCGCGAAACCAGTATCGCAGGCGAGGAACAGAATCGAGCGCGGCGAGTCCGCGCGCAGCACGAAATCTCCCCACGGGCCGAACAGCGTGACCTGGTCGCCAGATCGAAGCGAGGAAAACACCGCTTGGGCAAAGCTGTCCTGCGCATTGCGCGCGACGTGAAAATGCAGATTGCGGTCGTCGCAGGGGCAGCTCGCGATCGGCAGTTGCGCCGAGGCTTCGCCCGCCGTCAGGGTCAGGTTCTGCCCCGCCAGAAACCGCAGGCGCTTGCTGCGCGGCGTCTGCAGGTGCAGCAGCATCAGTTCGTCGTCCAGCGCCTGTATCGCCTTGACCTGCGCGACGAGCTGCTGCGGCGGAATATCGCCCGCTTCGGTAGTCTCCAGCGCTTCGATCACCAGATCCCCGACCGCCGTGTGCGAGCACAGCAAGGTGTAGCCCTGCTGCTTTTCCGCCTCGCTGAGCACATAGTCCTGATGACGCACCTTGTGCACCTGGCCCGAGACCACGCGCGCCTTGCACAGTCCGCAATTGCCGTTGCTGCAGCCGTAATTCAAGGCCAACCCGGAGCGCAACGCGGCCT
Organism: Burkholderiales bacterium; assembly: GCA_035530495.1. Lineage (GTDB taxonomy): Bacteria > Pseudomonadota > Gammaproteobacteria > Burkholderiales > SG8-39 > 2-12-FULL-64-23. The sequence goes on along the minus strand of DATKUQ010000148.1, from coordinate 5,522 downwards.
CGAGAATGGTGTCGGCGCCATCGACAAAAAAATCGTGGCGGCTGGGGCGAACGACGACATGGGCTGACATCACGCGCAGCATATCATCCATCACAGTGAGCGCGTTCGGCGCCTCGGTCTCGCCCAGCACCGCTTCCAGCTCGCGGTCGAGAAACTCGCCCAGACTCGCCGCGCTCGCGCGCGCCGCGTCCGCGCCGCGCAATGCCTCCTCGCCCAGGCGCTCGCGCAACTGCACCACCATCGCGTGGTAGCGCTGCAGATGAGCGCGCAGATCGCTCAGCTCGCGGCTTTGCTCGAACAGCCTTTGGGACAGGATTTCCTGGCTTGGCAGCATGCGCTCGCGCACCCGCTTGCCGAAGGCTTCCTCTCTGATCTTGGCGACGCGCTCGAAGCCGGTGTCGCTCTCGAGTCTGGCCGCCGGATACAGGCGCAACAGGTCGTCGGCGGACACGGTGCCGTCGAAGGACGGGAGTTCTCCCCGCTGAATTTTCTGCTGCAGCGTACCGCGCGCCACGCCCACCAGCCGCGCTGCCCTCGACAGGTTAAGCCGTTGCTGCATGCCTTGCTCCCGGGAGCCGTCCCGAATTGAACCTAGGGCGAACCGGCCACCGTTGCGGCGGCCGGTTTCAAACGCCAGCCCGCGTCAGGATCTGCGCGCGTAGCGCTCGTGCATGTGCTGCCCGAGCGCAAGCATGAAGCGCAGCGTTTCCTGCGTACGGCTGTCGGTGAGCATTTTGTACATGGAGACGATGCCGCCTTCGGTGCGCTCGGCCTCGGCTTGCTTCGCCGCCGTTTCCATGCTCTCGAGCAGCCCGCCGACCATGTCGAGTCGGTCGACGAACGTCGGCAGCAGATTGGCGACCCGCTGCAACGACCCGCTGGCCTCGAGCTTTGCCAGCATCTCGACCAGCCGGCCCGCGCCGCCACGATTGAGCCGGTCTAGCAGCGACAGGCCCTCGCTCATGGCCTCGGCCAATCTGCCAACGATTTCCTCGCTCATCGCGTCCTGCGCCGCGCCGTAGACGCGCGCAAGCTGCGCCAGGCGCTCGATGTCGCCGTCCGCAACCAGGCGCGTCAGCGTCGGCAGCGCCTTCTCCAGGCCGGAACGCTGGACCTGGTCGAGCAGGCTCAGACCGCCGCCCGCCGCGTCGGCAATGCGCCCGACCATTTCCTCGGTCAGCGCATCCTCGGCCGAGCCGTAGACGCGCGCGAGGTTCACCAGCCGCTGCAGATCTCCGTTTTCGACCATTTGCGCCAGCTGCGGTATCGCTTTGCCAAGCCCGCTGCGATTAACTTTGTCGATGAGGTCCATCGCATCGGCGGCACTTCCGGCGACACGGCCGACGATGTCCTCGGTCATCGCGTCACGCGCTGCCGTCGCTACGCCTGCGAACTCCTCCAGCGTGGCGGAAAGTTGCTTCTCGTCTGCGTTCATGATTCCTCCCGGCTACAGCAGTCCACGTGCGGAGGCCCAGTACAGCTTGTTATAGGCAGCCTTGAACCAGTGCATGGCGCGCGTCGGCGCCTTGGGATCGGGCGGATTCGTGTAATTGAACATGGCATAGGTCGCTCGGTCCAGGCCGGCCTCGATGAAGCAGAACACCTTGCCGTCGTAATCGCGTATCGGCGCGGTGACCCCCATTTTCACCATCGCGGCTATGTTCTCGCCCAGGGTTTCGGCCTCGAAGTGCGCAGTCGATCCGGCCTTGCTGATCGGAATGTTCGTGGTGTCGCCGATGACGAACACGTTGCTGCGCCCTTCCATGTTGAGCTTGGTCTTGTTGGTCGGAATCCAGCCGTTCTGGCCCAGCTTGTTCTTCTCGATCACATCCATGCCGCGATGCGCGGGGATCGCGACCAACATGTCGTAGGCGATCTCGGAGCCCTCTTCGCTGCGCAGGACCTTCTTCGCGCCGTCCACTTCCTTGATGTTGAAAAACGTCTCGTAGGTGATGCCGAGTCGGTCGAACTCGGGTGCCGCCCACTTGGCCACATTCTCCAGGCTGTGCACACGGTTGATCGGGTAGGTGTAATGCAGCTTCACCTTGTCGGCGATGCCGCGCTCCTTGAAGTAGTCGTGCAGCATGAAGGTGATTTCCAGCGGCGCCATCGGGCACTTGTGCGGCACGCCGACCGTGATCACCACCTTCCCGCCCTGGAACGCCTGCAGATTGCGCATCATCTTCAGCGCCGTTTCCTCGGTGTAGAAGAATTCCGCGTTTTCCGCCAGGCCTTTGGTATCTTCGGCGGCCATGCGCGAGCCGGTGGCGATCACCAGCAGATCGTAGTCGTAGGTCTTGCCGCTTTTCGCAGTGACCTTGTTGTTGTCGAGTTGGAAGCTCTCCACCGGATCGACGTGGAATTCGATGCCCTGCTCGAGCAGGCTCGCCTGGTCCTTGTACAGCGCATCCGGCGTGCTGCGCCCGATCGCAAGGTAGAGCAGACCCGGTTGATACATATGCTTGTCCGACGCCGACAGCATGGTGATGCGCGCCTTGCCCGCGCGCATTTCGGTGCTCAAGCGCCGCGCCAGGTTATTCGCCAAAATCGTGCCGCCCATACCACCGCCGATTATGAGTATTTTCATTTCCTTCTCCTCAGGTTGACATCGAATACAACCGCTCCTCTTTGGCTCTTATTTGCGCTACTTGGTCTTCTTTACCGTTATATGCCAGACACCCCCCTCCTCGCGCGTACCTACATGTTCGTGGCCGACCTTGTGGGCCCACTCAGGGATGTCTTTCGCCGAGCCCTTGTCGTTGGACAAAACCTCGAGCTCGTCACCGATTTGTGACATTTTAAGGACACCGATCAGTTCCATCAGCGGACCTGGACAGAAGCTGCCCCGGCCATCGATGATTTTCTTTTCTGTCATTGTCGCGCCTCCTAGTTTCGCTTTAAAGGCCACCGCGCAAGCACCGCAATGGCACCCGGTGTAGGACGGTATGAGAGGACGCCTCCCCTCATCACGCCGTAACGAATTCAGAAAGTCCAGACCTGGGCATCCGCGGCCGCAGTCAGGAATGCTGCGAGCCCGGTCGGCTCCCCTACGAACGGCTCCAGGGTATCGGTCTCGATGCCGGCGATATCCAGCGCCATCGAGCAGGGCAGTATCTTCGCGTCGCCCAGTTCGACCGCCTGCCTGAACAGCGTCTTGAAGTCGGGCGCCTTCTTCTTCACCAGCAGATCGCCGAAGCTGCCCTCGCTGGGCGCATTGTCTGCGGCGCCCTTGATGAAGTAAGGGACCGCGTTCATGGAAAGGAATATGGTGACTTCGATGCCGCTTACGGCGGCGACTGAAGCCGCCATGGCTGCCATTTGCAGGCGTTCACGGGTTCCGGAAACCACCACCACGCAGATCTTTTGTACGGCCACGGCCACTCCTCCTGACGATGACGAATCGATGCCCGAAGCAGATACGGGCGGTGGCGGGGCTAAGGTACCCTTCTTTCACCGCTGGCTGCAGTCTGGCCCGCCACCGGCCTGAAACGGCCTGCATGGCGCACCACGGGCTCACGCAAAAAAGACTACGCCGGGCATAGGGAATATGCAAATCATAAGGCGACCTGTTCAGCTCAACAGTATTACCGATTCTCGTCTGGCAGCGGCAATCACGGCCGCATTTGTCACTTCCGTTTGAGAAAGAAGGTGTACTCGTTACTGGCTTCGGTCTGCGATAGCAGCTCGTTGCCGGTCTGCTTGCAAAACGCCTGGAAGTCCTTGACCGATCCGACGTCGGTCGAAACGATGCGCAGCACCTGCCCGCTTTGCATTTCGGTCAGCGCCTTTTTCGCGCGCAATATCGGCAGCGGGCAATTCAATCCGCGCGCATCCAGGTCTTTATCGAAGTTCATGGTTGCTTCCTTTGTGGTGAAAGGTTCGTCGGTGGCGATGTTGCGCCTAAGTTTACGGATTCGAAAGTCTCAATGTAGCAGAAACGCGGTGAGTTGCAACAGCGGGTCATGGCGCTCAGGAAATCGCCTGGTAGTACAGGTTCTGCGGATGCCTCGCCTGCGCGAAAAAGAACCAGCGCTCGGCGAGCAGGCCCAGGTACTGCAGCAGGAAAGCCGCCGCCAATACCGGCCAGGACGCCAGGGCCGAGCCCGCCGCGAGCAGCGCCAGCGGCAGTGGGAACACCAGCAGCAGGAATCCCCATTTCACCAGGCGCAGCCAGGCATGCGACTTCCCGTGGAAGAAATCGCGCGTATTGAACGAGCCGCCCATGAAACCCTGCGCCTTCTGCGCGATACGCGGGTGCTTCACTCCGATGGCGGTCTGCACTGTCGATTTCGGCCGCAGGCGTGCATTGCGCGCGAGCGCGGCGCCGCGCATGACCAGGGCGGCCAAGGTGACACCGGCCGTCCAGGCGGCCGCGGTCACAAGCAGCGCGGGCGCCTGCACCGCCGCCCAGGTCGTGCCCAGCAGGAAACCGGAGGCACAGCCGAGCAGCAGGTAGTTGATCACAGTGAGCGGCGTATGCCATTCCTGCAGAAACGGCAGGCAGGCGTAGATCATGCCGGTGCACACGAACAACAGCAGCGCCAGCGCCACGCCCACGCCTCCGAGCGTCAGCGTCAGGTCTCCGGCGCCGCGCAGATGATGCGCCAGCCCGTAGGCCGCCACCGCGGCCATGAACACGGGGAGCACGATCACCTCGCGCGACAGCCAGGATGTGCGCCACATCGCAGCCGAGCGCCAGGCGCGCTCGGGGCGGCCCAGGTGGAAAAACGAGGCGAACAGTCCCGCGCCGAGCAGCGCGAGCACGAGCGCGCAGCCCAGCGAAAAGTATTGCGCCGAAGGCATGGCCCACATGCCGAGCGAGGCGCCGAATTCGGCCGAAAAGAGCGCGACGAACAGGCCCTGCCCCGCGCCGATCAGCGTGGTCAGGAATATCACCGAGAATGCGGGTCGCATGGCGCCTACCAGGAAGTGCTGTCGTCGAGCGAGGGCGCCCTGACATCGGGCTTGGGCAGCTTGCCGTCGATCTTGAGCGGATTGTCCACGCGCTCGAGCTCGTCGCGGTGCAGGGTGATTTCGGTCTTGCGCCGCGGCAGGTAGTGGTTGGCCGGATGCGTACCCCACTCCGGCATCAGCGCATAGCCGCCCGAATCGCGTATCGCTTTGGACACTACCGACTCCGGATCGTGCACGTCGCCGAACAGGCGTGCGCTGGTCGGGCAGGCCATGACGCAGGCGGGCCTGCGGTCCGCGGGCGGCAGCAGTTCATCGTAGATGCGGTCCACGCACAGGGTGCACTTCTTCATCACCTTCTGGTGTTCGTCGATTTCGCGCGCCCCGTAGGGGCAGGCCCAGGCGCAGTATTTGCAGCCTATGCACTTGTCGTAGTCCACCAGCACGATGCCGTCCTCGGCGCGCTTGTAGCTCGCCCCGGTGGGGCACACCGGCACGCAGGGCGGGTCCTCGCAATGCAGGCAGGACTTGGGGAAATGCACTTTCTGGGTGTTCGGGAATTCGCCGACCTCGAAAGTCTGCACGCGGTTGAAGAAGGTGCCGGTCGGGTC
>DATKUQ010000147.1:0-5506 GCA_035530495.1 Burkholderiales bacterium | reverse complement strand
CGGACCGGGGCATGGTATACAGCCTCAACGCCGGCCTTGGTTTCTTCGGCATGGCGCTCGGGGCGGCGATCGCCGCGGTCATTCCGCTTCTCCAGCACTGGTGGCCGGGCGCCCTCGCTTACCGGGCGCTGTTCGTCCTGTCGGCGCTGGGCGCTGTCGCGGTACTGCTTCTGCTGCTGGCCACACCGGGCGGGCGGGGCTCGAACGCCGCCCACGACGCGCCAGACACGGTGGCGAGACACCTCGAGCGACGCGCCCAGAACCGGGCCTTGTATCTGCTGATGTTCACCAATGCATTCAACGGCGTCGCCATCGGCCTGACCGCGCCCCTGATCGCCTACTGGTTCGACCTCAAATTCGGCGTCGGCCCCGGCGGCCTCGGGCCGTTCTTCGCCATCACCTTCATCCTGACCGGGCTCGCCGCCGTCGCGACCGGCGCGCTCACCCGGGCATTCGGTATCGTCCGCTCCGTGGTGGTCGGGCGCGGGCTCGGGCTCGGTCTGCTGCTGTTGCTTCCCGTGCTGCCCAGCTACGGACTCGCTGCCGCGGTCTATGCGCTTCGCTCGGCGGTGAGTCGCGGCACTGTCGGCGCGCGCCAGGCACTGGCCGTGAGCCTGGTCGACGACAGCCGGCGCGGGCTGGCGACCAGCCTCAATGCGGTGTCGATGATCCTGCCCGCCGCGGTGGGGCCGGTCCTGGCCGGCTTCATGTTGCAGGGCGGGCATCTCGAAATGCCGTTCTTCCTCGCCGCGGCCCTGCAGTTCGTCTATATGGTGCTTTATGTCCGCATCTTCAGCCGTTACGAGCCGCAGCGGACCGAATCGGATCAGCCCGGCCGCCGCACGATCTGACGCACGGCGGCCAGCCGGCTCAAAGGCCGAGATCGCTCGGGCCGGGGTGCTCGTCCTGCCGTTGAACCTATGACGGATCGCTGGCACAGCCCGCTTGATGTGGTAACCGCCGCTTGACGGCTGTAACGCGACGCTATACACTCGAAGTGTGATCAAGACATTCCGCCACAAGGGGCTGCGGGCATTCTTCGAGAACGGTAGCCGGGCAGGGATTCAGCCGCACCATGCGCCGCGCCTGAAGCGGCAACTGTTGCGGCTTGATCTCGCCAAGTCCGCCGATGACATGAACGTGCCGGGATGGAAATTGCATTTGCTTACGACCGGGCATTGGTCCGTGTGGGTGAATGGCAACTGGCGTGTGACCTTCATCTTTGAGGGGACTGATGCCGTGTTGGTGGATTATCAGGACTATCACTAAGGAGGAACATTCGAAATGACGCGAATTTACAACCCGCCTCACCCAGGCGAAACCTTGCGCGAGGATGTATTGCCTGCGCTGGGGCTGACCGTGACCGATGCCGCCGCGCAATTGGGGGTAACCCGCGCGGCGCTGTCTCGCGTCCTCAACGGCCGCGCCGCTATCTCGCCGGAAATGGCGCTACGCCTGGAGGGGTGGCTAGGTGTGAAAAACGGCGGGCGAGCCGACCTGTGGATTGCGCAACAGGCTAGCTATGATCTGTGGCAGGCCCGAAAAGCTGGCGCACCGAAGGTAAAACGCGCCCCCACATTACCCGCCGCCTGACAGCTTCAGACGGCGGCCGGCAGGGTGTTGAGGTACCATGCTCGGGCCGCGTTTCCAGAGCCGGTAGAATGCGCGGGGTGAAGCCCGGGCAAATCGATCGCAGGCGCATGAATCCGCAGCAGCGCCGATACTCGGCGGCCGAGCTCGAGCTGCGCCGCGCCGCCTGCCCCAAGCCGACTTATCCGGAAGAGCTGCCGGTCAGCGCGCGGCGCGCCGACATCGCGCGCGCGATCGGCGAACACCAGGTGGTCATCGTCTGCGGCGAGACCGGCTCGGGCAAGACCACGCAGCTGCCCAAGATCCTGCTCGAACTCGGGCGCGGGGTGCAGGGGCTCATCGGCCACACCCAGCCGCGGCGCATCGCGGCGCGCGCGACCGCAGCGCGCATCGCGCAGGAGCTGAAAACCGAACTCGGCGGCGCGGTCGGCTACAAAATCCGCTTCAGCGACAAGATCAGCCCGCGCTCCTACATCAAGCTCATGACTGACGGCATCCTGCTGGCCGAGACCCAGGGCGACCGCGAGCTGCGCCAGTACGACGCGATCATCATCGACGAGGCGCACGAGCGCAGCCTCAACATCGATTTCCTGCTCGGCTACCTCAAACAGCTGTTGCCGCGGCGGCCCGACCTGAAACTGGTCGTAACTTCCGCAACCATAGACGCAGAGCGCTTCTCCAGGCATTTCGGCAATGCGCCGGTGATCGAGGTTTCGGGCCGGCTGTATCCGGTGGAGCAGCGCTACCGGCCGCCGGCGCAGGCGAAGACCGCTGGCGCGGCGGCGCCGCGGGAGGCGCAGGACCCGGTCGAGGCCATCGTCGACGCGGTGGACGAAGCGGCGCGCTGCGGTCCGGGCGACGTGCTGGTGTTCCTGCCAGGCGAGCGCGAGATCCGCGAGGCGGCCGAGGCCTTGCGCAAGCACCATCCGCCGCACACGGAAATCCTGCCGCTGTACGCGCGGTTGTCGGCCGCCGAGCAGGAGCGCGTATTCAAGCCGCACACGGGCAGGCGCATCGTGCTCGCGACCAACGTCGCCGAGACCTCGCTCACGGTGCCGGGCATACGCTATGTCGTCGACCCGGGCGAGGCGCGCATCAAGCGCTACAGCTTTCGCAACAAGGTCGAGCAGCTGCAGGTGGAGAAGATTTCGCAGGCGAGCGCGAACCAGCGCGCCGGGCGCTGCGGCCGCGTCGCGAGCGGCGTGTGCATCCGCCTGTACGCCGAGGACGATTTCAAGGGGCGCCCGGCCTACACCGAGCCCGAGTTGCTGCGCTCTTCGCTCGCCGGCGTGATCCTGCGCATGAAGTCGCTGCATCTGGGCGAGGTCGAGGATTTTCCGTTTCTCGATCCGCCGCTGCCGAAAGCGATCAGCGACGGTTACGGCCTGCTGGCCGAACTCGGTGCGGTGGATGACGCGAACGATCTGACCGAGACCGGCAGGCAGCTCGCGCGCCTGCCGCTCGATCCCTGCATCGCGCGCATGATCCTCGCGGCAAAGACCGAGGGCAGCCTCGCCGAGGTGCTGATCATCGCCTCGGCGCTGTCGCTGCAGGATCCGCGTGAGCGGCCGATGGAGCGCGCCGGCGCGGCCGATACGGCGCAGGCCAAGTTCGACGACGAGAAGTCCGATTTCCTCGCCTATCTCAAGCTGTGGAAGTTTTACCAGGAGGCGCTCGCGCACAAGAAGTCGAACCGCAAGCTCGCGGAACTGTGCCGCGACAATTTCCTCTCGTATAAGCGCATGCGCGAGTGGCGCGACATCCACAGCCAGCTGCATACCTTCGTCGCCGAGCTCGGCTGGAAAGTGTCGGAGAAGGAGGCGAGCTATGCGCAGATTCACCGCGCGCTGCTCGCCGGCCTCTTGGGCAACATCGGCTGCAAGTCCGAGGACAGCGAACACTATCTCGGCGCGCGCGGCATCAAGTTCCTGATCCACCCCGGCTCGGGCGTGGGCAAGAAGGCCGGGCGCTGGATCATGGCGGCCGAGATCACCGAGACCACGCGCCTGTACGCGCGCTGCGTCGCGCGCATCGAGCCGGAATGGCTGGAGAGCATAGGCGCGCATCTGATCCGGCGCCACCGCTACGAACCGCACTGGGAGAAAAAGCCCGCGCATGTCGCGGCGTTCGAGCGCGCGACGCTGTACGGCATCGTGCTCTACGCGGGACGGCGCATCCACTACGGGCCGCTCGACCCTACCGAGTCGCGGCGGATTTTCATCCGCCAGGCGCTGGTCGAGGGCGAGTACGAGACGCGCGCGCCGTTCTTCGCGCACAACCGCAAGCTGATCCGCGACATCGAGGCGCTCGAGCACAAATCGCGCCGCCCCGACGTACTCGTCGACGAAGAGCTGATCTACGCGTTCTACGACAGCCTCGTCCCCGCGGGGATCCACAACGGCGCAGCGTTCGAGCATTGGCGGCGCGAGGCGGAAGCCGGCAATCCGAAGCTGCTGTACCTGAAGCGCGAAGACCTGATGCGGCACGAAGCCGCGGGCATCACGACAGAGCTGTTTCCGCACCAGCTCGACATCGGCGGCCGCAGCTACGCGCTCGAATACCTGCACGACCCGGGCAATGCGCGCGACGGCGTCACGCTGACCGTGCCGCTGATCGCGCTGAATCAACTCGCGGAAAAGCGCTGCGACTGGCTGGTGCCGGGGCTCTTGAAGGAGAAGGTCGCGCTGCTGGCGAAGACGCTGCCGCAAAAAATCCGCCACAAGCTCGGGCCGCTGCCCGAGTTCGCCGAGGATTTCGTCGCCGCGTACGCGCAGTCGCGCGAGGATCTCGGGCTCGCCGAGGCCATCGCCCGCCACGCGCGCGAGGAGCTCGGCTTGGTGGTGCCGCTGGACGGTTTTCGTCCGGAGCTGTTGCCCGCGCATCTGTCGATGAATTTCCGCGTGGTGGACGAGCACGGCCGGCAGCTCGCGCTGGGCAGGAACCTCGCCGGCCTGCGCGCTGAACTCGGCGAGCAGGCGGGCGAGCAGTTCAGCGCGATCGCCCAGCCCAAGGCCGCGCTGTCGGGCATCACCAGCTGGAACTTCGGCGAGCTGAAGGAGATCATGGAAATCCGCCAGGGCGCGCAGACGCTGATCGGCTATCCGGCGCTGGTCGATCGCGGCGCGAGTGTGGACCTGGAAGTGCTCGATGCGCCGGGCAAGGCGCGGGCGCTGCATCGCGACGGCCTGCGGCGGCTGTTCATGCTGCAGCTGAAGGAGCAGACCAAATACCTGGAAAAGAACCTGCCCGGGCTGCGCGACATGGCGATGCAGTTCCTGCCCTTCGGCGATGCCGCATCGCTCAAGGACCAGCTGCTGCGCGTGACTTTCGAACGCGCGTGCATGGCCGAGCCCCTGCCCACGATGCAGGCGGAGTTCCTGCGGCGCTGCGAGGAAGGCAAGACGCGCCTGTCGCTGCTGGCCCAGGAAATCTCCCGCCTGGCGGGCAGCATACTCACCGAGTACCAGGCGCTGCAGAAGAAGCTGCAGGGCTTGAAGAATTTTCCGCAGGTGCAGCGCGAAATCGAGGAGCAGCTCGCGTATATGTTGCCGAAGAATTTCGTCGCGGCGACGGCCTGGGAGCGGCTGCAGCACTTCCCGCGCTATCTCAAGGCGATTGCGCTGCGCCTGGACAAGCTGCGCGCCGACCCCGCGCGCGATGTGCGTTTCGCCGCCGAATTCAATCCGCTATGGCAGGTGTGGCTGCGCGAAGACCTGAAGCAAAAGAAGCAGGGCGTAACCGACGCGCAGCTCGACCAGTTCCGCTGGCTGCTCGAGGAGCTGCGCGTGTCGCTCTACGCGCAGGAGCTGCGCACGCCGGTGCCGGTGTCGGTGAAGCGGCTGCAGAAAATGTGGCAAAGTATGCAACGATGAGCGAGAGAGAACCGATGCGGGAAACCTCCAGAAAACTTGTCATT